>DGGQ01000128.1 GCA_002392275.1 Treponema sp. UBA3870 | reverse complement strand
CATTAAGTCGAAATTCGGGCTAATAATCAATTTTCTTTATTAAACCTGATGCACCGAATATTTCGTAATCACCATTTATGTCATCAAGTTCTTTTTGGGCAATATTTTTTGTAAATCCTGTACAAATCTCTTTCAGTTTCTTTTTCATCTTTCCATTCTCCCTATTTCAACTTTCATTCACAGATGCTGAATTGGGTTCATCATGACACCCTTTAATTCTCCATTATCAATTACTAAACGCCGTTAGGCGTGAGCAAATCCGTGTGGCAATTATCCACAAAAGATTCTGAGACAAGCTCAGAATGACGTACTGTTTTCTGATTTTCATTTTTCAATTTCCCCATTGACATCTGCTTAATCTAACATTATACTACATTTGAACCACTGAAAAAGCGAATGCTTCGTAGGTGGTGTTTTTGTTTTAAATTCATTTTGGATAGATTACAAGCCCATATTCATTCGATTTTGATGCCTTTAAGTTCAATTTGTCGTAATATTTCAATGTCGTCATAACGCGAGAAACAAACAGAGTGTCTATCACGTTTTGAACTCTTGCGGGCAGCGGTTGTCCGTTTACGACGCACTTAAAATACAAATGTACAAAATACGAAACAAAATCGCAAATCTGTATAAAATACGATTCCGACGAGTCTTTTTCCAAAATATCTTCTATCAAGCATTTTACAGGCTGATTTACTGCGCCAAAGGTGAAATGCGACTGAATCGGGTTGTATGCTCTTATCGCTCGCGCTGTTTTTCGCATTGGAGCAAGTCTGCCCTTGTCGGTGATTATGATGTAGTTCCAGTTGCCTTCGCTGTCGTTTTCTATTCGCTGAATATTGTATGTGAGTGCTTTTTCAAGGACATTATAGCTGTTGTCTGTTATCTTTGTTTTGTCGATTATCACATTCACAATTGATAAATCCATTTGCTCAGAAATGCACTTTGTAAAAGCAATAAGGATTTCCCGCCTTTGTTCTTTTGTCCAGCCGTAATTTCTGTACGGATTTTTATCTGTCAAAAACGCTTTTGTGTGCATTTCTTCTGTTGCGTGAAAGCCGTATTTTTCTTTGAGAAGCGCACGACAGTTTTTCATTGCGTTGAAGTTTCTCTGCCAAGCAGTTGTTTTTGTGTAAATGCTTGTCAACACAAAATCTTGGCTTGAGCTATTTACAAGCCCGTCATCGCCTGTTTCATCAAAATATGCTATCACAGTTTCCATCTTTCAATTCTCCATTCTCCATTATCAATTAGTGAACGTCGTTAGGCGTGAACGAATCCGTGTGGCAATTTTCCACAAGAGATTCTGAGACAAGCTCAGAATGACGGTTTTCCGCTCTCACACATTTTGCAAAATCGCACTAATCAGCGCGGAATCCAAAATCTCGAACGCAAAGCACTTTTTGCCCAAGTCCTTGAGCGACGCGCCGATGTGGTATACAAGCTTTTTATCGATTATCAGGAAGCGGTCGTGCATTTTCGTTGTATGATTCACAGTCAATGCCGGATATTGTGCATTGAATTTCTGCACGTCCTGCGCTGTGAGTTTTGTTTTTGGGTCGGTGTAAATCGTCACATTCACGCCGTTCTGCTTTTTTGAGAGCCGCTCCAGAACCGACAAATCCACATAACCGTCAATCAAGATTATTTCGCTTTTAGCCTGAGACAAGAAAGACTCGAACTTTGCATAAGCGTCGAAAATCTGCCCCTGAAAGAAAATGCCCTGCTTTTCTTCTATTTTGTACTTGTCCATGAGACTGAAAAGCTCGTCGATGCGTTTGTCTGCTTCTTTTTGATGAATATCAGATTCTATCTGATGTTGTCTGAGGCTTTTCAGTTCTGCAAAAACATGTGCATTTGTCTGTAAAAAATGCCTCATTGCGACAAATGCTTTTACAATTTGAATGCTTGCTTTTACAGCCGTTTCACTTTTCAGAACCGCCGCAAGCATTACAACTCCGTGCTCTGTGAAAGCATATGGAGCTGAAGTTGAATGTTTAAGAGAATTGAACCGGTCGCAATTTGCGACCAGTTCGTCTTTTTCTGTCACCGACAGTTGAAAACAGAATTCTGCAGGAAAACGCTCTATATTGCGCTTTACCTGCTCGTTCAGTCGTTTTGTTTCAACTCCATATATTTGAGCCAAATCTCTGTCAATCATCACCTGCTGCCCGCGAATGACCAGAATCTCTGATTTTATTGTGTCTTCCGTGCTTATGACTTCATTTTCCATTTTTATCTCTCTGTTCTCCATTCCCAATTCCCAATTAGTGAACGCCGTTAGGCGTGAGCAAATCCGTGTGACAATTTTCCACAAGAGATTCTGAGACAAGCTCAGAATGACGACTTTTCACTCACTCATTTCGCAGTTCCCTGCAACTCTTTCATAATTTGACCGAACTGTTTTTCCAGCTCATTAATCGAAGCAAAGATTTCCTTTACAGGGCGGTATTCTTTCTTTTCAACCAGCTTTTTCTGATATTTGTTGAAAGAGAAAACATAATCGTTATCAACAATTTCCTGTTTATCTACTAGGAAAGACTTTTCATAATGAGTACGTTTTGCCTCTTTGTCACGGTTGTTCCAGCGGCTGATGATGTCGGGAATGTCGTTTGCATCGATAGGGTCGCGTTTCTGATCCAGACTGTAGCCGTCGTTTTCCATGTTGTACATCCAGACCTTGTCGGTTCCGCCCGCATTTGTTTTTGTAAAAATGAGGATTCCAGTCTGAACTCCAGAATATGGATAGAAAACTCCGCCCGGCATAAAGATAACGCCCTCAAGCTTCTGATTCTCAACGAGTTCCTTACGGAGTTTTGTGTAGGCTTTGTCGTTTGTGTTGTTCAAAACACCAACCGGAATAATGCTTACACAACGACCGCCGGTTTTTAGAAGACGAAGGAACAAACTCAAAAAGAGAAGCTCTGTCTTCTTTGTTCCGCCACTAATCTGGATAAGGGACTTTGCAACGGTGCTTGGATCAAGGCTTCCGCTGAATGGCGGGTTTGCAAGGATGAGCGAGTGAGAATCTTTTTCCTCGTAGTCTTCGCCAAGGGAATTGTTGTATTTGATTACAGGGTTTTCCACTCCGTGCAAGGTCATGTTCATGCAGCCGATTCGGAGCATGTCCGTGTCGGTGTCGAAGCCCGTGAACATCTTGTTGTGAAAGTGCCGGTTGTTTGTTTTGTTCGTAAGCTCCTTCGCGTAGTGTTCCTGTATGTATTTTGCGCTCTCGCTGAGGAAGCCCGCAGTTCCCATGGCTGGGTCAATGATTGTGTCTGTAAGGCCGGGCTTTGCGATTTCTACCATCATGTCGATTATGTGGCGGGGGGTGCGGAACTGGCCGTTGTCGTCGCTGGTTGCCATTTTGGAAAGCAGGTACTCGTAGCAGTCACCCATCATGTCTGTCTTGTTGAATCCAAGGTCAGGGTCACTCAGAGCTTCAATCATTTTGCCCAAAATATACGGATTTGAAATTGCAAACTCCGCTTTTTCCATGTACTTGGCAAAAGAAGTCACTTTGTCACCGTGGAGCTTTTTAATGAACGGAAAAACATTGTTCTTGAGGTTGTCAAACTTTTTGCCGTTGTCGCCCCATGTGCTGAAAACGCTCCAGCGAAGGTCTGCATAGGAACAGTTGATTTTGTCTTCCTCGTCGATGTAAAATCCGTCCTTAAAAAGAAGGTCGTAATCTTCAAGATTCACTTCTACTCCAGCTGCGACAAGACTGTTGATTTTCCTTTCTATTTTAATCTGGTTGTCATCCAGCATTTTTATAAAAATGAGATATGTTATCTGCTGAATGTCTATCCAAGGGTTGGTCATCTGGTTTGACCACATTGCATCCCAAAGGTTGTCCAGCTTGTTCTTGATTTCACCTGTTATCATTGTTATCCTCGCACAATAAATAATTTATTATAGCACAAAATTTATTCCTCTGCGTTAAATTTGATAAGCTTTTGTTTTTGCCAGCCGCGTATTGTTCATTACAGAACTTTACATAAACATTTCCATAGGCTGTTTATAGGCAAGAATATTCGAGACAGTGTGATTTAAGAACAAAATAAAAAAAATCCCCTCGGATTTTCCAAGGGGTTTAGCGACTAGAGTCCATTCTTCTCCGCAAAGGTCCGGTAGCTTTCTGTCTGCTTCCACCCGTAGATAAATTCAATCATGTACTGCTGTATGTCGGCGAACCATTTTTTCTGGAGCAGGCAGGCATTTTTTCCGATGTAACGGAAGTGCCAGCTCTCCCATCTGAAGCCCGTGACATCCTCGTGGTCCTGCGGAAAGGAAAGGGACCATCCGTATTTGTACGCATTGGCGTAGACCCATTTTCCCTGCTTGGTGTATGCGAAATCATTTGTAATGGATCCGAAATCAACAGCGACACCGAGCTGATGCTGGCTTGTCCCCGCCCTTGCCGATTCACGTTCGGCTTCCTCAAGTCCGTCCACGTCAACCCAGTGCTGGAAAAGTGACTTCTGGTATGAGTACGAGCGGTACGCGGATGAAACGGAAATCTGTATTCCCTCCCTGCGTGCGGCGTTCCCCATCTCGGAAAGAGCATCGTAGGCCTCCCTTCTCAGCTGCATTCCATTTTTGTTCACGACGTATGCGTTGTTGTTCTTCAGCTCCACCAAGTCCCTTGGCTCGTATTCGGAACCATCGTCCTCGGCTACATAATGGGTCTTGTCAATCAGATAGTAAAGCGAGATGTCGTTTCTGGAATTGCTTTTCTCATCAAGAAGGACCATCTCCAAATCCGAAAGGAAAGCGTCGTAGTCCTTTTTCTCAATGGAAACCTCGCCTCGGAATCTTTTGGACATTTTTGAAAGAACCTTGTCCAAATCATCATGCCGTGAATCCACTTCGACCGGTGGAGATTTTTTTGCTACCACGGTTGCCCCAGCCCCGGCTTCAGAAAGCGCAAGGCCGTTTTTGAATTCCTGTCCGCCCACAGCTGCCGTCCCGATTCCATTTTTTTTTGGAGCGCATGAAAAAAACACAAGAGCCGCACAGGCAAGAGACAAAATGGCTCCACAGTTTTTTTTAGGAAACATCGGAGACCTCCGTAATCGCGTGGATTACATCAAAGACATCCAAAAATCCTGTCCTCTCAAGCGCATGCCTGGCCGCCTCGGATGGATTCATTATGAAAACCTTGTTGCCATTTTCCTGACCGTCGTTGTAGCCCGCAAGGATTACGCCCACACCGGAAGAGTCAACCGATATGACCTTGGACATATCGAGAACGACGTTTGAATCAACAATATAGCGGTAGACCTTCTCCTGGAAATCACCAAGAGTGTACGCGTTGATTGCGCCGGAAAGTTCCAGAAGCATGTAGTTCGGTCCAATTTTTTCATATATAGTAAGCTGGTCCATAGTTCCCCCTATTTCGTGTCCTTGGATACGTCCATCTGCTTGAGCACAAGAACCGTGTAGTCATCCTCCAGTGCCTTGGACGAAAATTCCTGAAGGTTCTGGTAAATGAACTGTCCCATCTTGTCCGCGGGATAGGATGCGTTTTCCATAATCTGCGACTGGACGCGGGTCTTTCCATAGCTTTCCCCACGCAGTGATTTTGCCTCAATCAGACCGTCGGTGCATGCAAGGATTATGTCACCGTCCGCAATCTTGACTTTCTTAACGCGGATGAGGTTGCTTATGTCCTTCGCGAATCCAAGAACATGACCTTCGCCCTGGATTTCGATTACGTTGTTGTAGAGCCTTGTATACATGAACAGAGCCGGAGCGCCACAGTTGATATAGTAGAGAGTGTCCGTAGCGAAATCGATTATGCCGAACAGACCAGAGAAGAACGTACCCTTGGGAAGTCCAGTGCGGATGAACGAGTTGGTCTTTTCGACAAGCAGCTTGAAGTCCTTCGTCTCGGCAAGGTTCGTGCGGATTACGGATTTAAGAATCACCATGCTCATTGATGCCGCGATACCCTTTCCGCTCAAAGCTCCGATTACGAACATGTGGCGTGTGTCGTTCAGGCGAATCATGTCGATGAACTCACCACCGATATTGTGCGCCGGGACCATCCTGTATCCGCAGTCGAGCTTGGGATTGGAGATGTAGTCCATGTTCTCCTGGATTGACGTGATTATCTGGCTGGACATGCGGATTTCACGGTTGACCGTTCCAACGACCGACTCGTTCATCATGTTCTTCATGTAGTAGCCCACGACGAAGAATGTCGAGTAGAGCTTGGTGAACACCTTGTAGTCGTAGCTGTTGTACGGGTCGCCGCTTGTCTTTGGTCCAAGGAAGATTGCGCCAACTATGCGCCTACCCTCGTTCAAAAGTATGAAGGAGTCCGCCTTGTTTTCGTCAAGCATCTGGAGCAAAGATTCCTTCACCTCCTTCACCTGGTAGTCCTTTTCGATGAAGCTCCTGAGGACTATAGAATGTTTTATGTTCAGAAGCACGTCGAAGCCGGTCTGGTCGATTGGGACCGCAACCTTCTCCCCGTCGTCAACAGTCTCAAGGAAGCCGGTTCCAGCGTCGATTGCGATTCTAAGTGATGAGGCCTCGACATATTTTTTGAAAGCATCCTTCACGGTCTTCTCGATGTCCTCGGATTTTTCGCCGAAGTCGATTGAGGTAAGAATCTCGGTAAACGGCTTCTCATATTTTCCGTCGCGCAGGATTCCCACAGTCGAAAGACGCATGTTCAGGAATGTCCACAGAGCAAGCACAATGGAGCATACGACCACACATGCAATCATGAAAACCGCATTCCTCTCCGGCATGGAAAGATAGATGATGCAGAATCCACCGGCAATCAGAAGCGCGGGCGCGACATAGAAAATCAATACGCGCAGGGACGTCCTCTGGACAAGCCTTCTTCCCCAAATCTGCGAGTTCGCCGCTGAATACACAAGCCCCATCAGTTCCGGGACGAGCGAAAGCACGAATATGTTTCTCAGCTCCGGCTGGTAGATTGAACCGAACATCAAAAGTGCGAAAAGAATCCACGTGACGACAACACCGAGCGATATTGTCACAAGACTTTGCCTCAGGAGTTTGTCCTTTGAATGTTCAGCGCGGATTAAAATCAAGAGGAAGGTGACAAACTGGATGCCGCCAATAAAGAACAGATAATACGCGTCAATCCAGGTGAAGTCCATGAACTTTCCACTGAATATTGTTTCCGAGATTATTGTGAAAAGTCCGTTCGCGTTGTTCTCAACACCAATCACGGTCTTTCCGGACATGAAGACGATGACAAACGCAGCCACGTTCAGAATCCACTGCACTATAGTAAGAAATGTGTGCCGCTTTTGGGATTTGTATGTAATCAGCGCCTTGCAGAAATTTGTGCAGAACCAAGCCATCAGTATGAGGGCCACACGGCCAACCAGCCTGCACAGAAACTTCGGGGCAAAGTAGCACAGAATCATGCTCACGGCAAACATCAGTGTGACGCAGGAAAGCATCAGGATGTGGTTGGTTATTGATGTCT
>DGGQ01000046.1 GCA_002392275.1 Treponema sp. UBA3870 | reverse complement strand
CGATGTCGAATGTTACCTCAATCTGCGGAACTCCGCGTGGTGCCGGTGGGATTCCGACCAAGTCAAAGTTTCCGAGAGTGCGGTTCTGTGAAGCCATCTCGCGCTCACCCTGGAGAACGTGGATTGTAACAGCAGTCTGACCATCGGCGGCTGTTGAGAAAATCTGGCTCTTCTTTGTAGGAATGGTCGTGTTGCGGTTGATAAGACGGGTGAACACGCCTCCCATTGTCTCGATACCAAGAGAAAGTGGAGTGACATCAAGAAGAAGAACGTCCTTCACGTCTCCCTTCAAGACACCGCCCTGGATTGCGGCACCAATAGAAACTGCCTCGTCCGGGTTTACTGCACGGCTTCCCTCTTTTCCGAAGATGCTCTTTACGATGTCCTGGACCTTTGGCATACGGCTTGAACCACCGACCAAAAGAACCTCGTCAATCTTGTCTGATGAAATCTTTGCGTCGTTCATTGCCTTGACACATGGCTCGCGTGTGGCCTCAAAAAGATCGTCCGTCATTCTCTCGAACTCAGCGCGGCTCAAAGTCTTCTGCAAGTGCTTTGGACCAGTAGCGTCGGCTGTGATGAACGGAAGGTTGATGTCGGTCGTCGTCTGGTTTGAAAGAGAAATCTTTGCGTTCTCGGCTGCCTCACGGAGTCTCTGGAGTGCCATACTGTCCTTTGAAAGATCGATTCCTGTGTCGTTCTTGAAGCTCTCGATGAGCCAGTTGACGACGCGGCGGTCCCAGTCATCTCCACCAAGGTGGGTGTTTCCGTTTGTTGATTTTACTTCAAAAACACCGTCCGCAATCTCGATGATGGAAATATCGAAAGTACCACCACCAAGGTCATATACGGCGATTGTCTTTTCCTTTTTCTGATCTTCCTTGAGACCAAATGCCATTGCAGCAGCCGTAGGCTCGTTGATGATTCTCTTTACGTCAAGTCCTGCAATCTTACCGGCATCCTTTGTTGCCTGGCGCTGTGAGTCGTTGAAATATGCAGGAACGGTGATGACGGCCTCTGTGACTTCCTCGCCAAGATAATCCTCTGCTGTCTTCTTCATCTTCTGGAGGACGAATGCTGAAATCTCCTGCGGGCTGTACTGCTTCTTTGCGCCGTTCTCGTCAACCTCAACACGGACATCTTCGCCATGGTCAACAACCGTATATGGAACCATCTTTGCTTCGCCTGCAAGCTCATTGAACCTGTGGCCGATAAAGCGCTTGATTGAGTAGATTGTATTCTTCGGGTTGGTTACCATCTGGTTCTTTGCAGGAAGACCAACAACACGGTCACCCTTTGCCGTAAAACCAACGATTGACGGAGTCGTGCGTCCTCCCTCTGAATTCTGGATGACCACCGGCTCACCGTTTTCCATAACAGATACACAAGAGTTTGTTGTACCCAAGTCAATACCTATAATCTTTCCCATTTTATTTACACTCCTCTAAAGTAGAATTTCTATTTTTGAACCTCGAAAATTCAGTTTTTCGAGCCTGCCTATTTATTTTCAGCCTTGTTTTCTTCAGGCTTGTCTTCAGATTTTTCATCAGCCTTAACCGAACCATCCGGCATACTCACCATGACCTTTGCGTGCCTGATTACACGGTCCTTAAGCTTGTAGCCCTTGAGATACACTGCCTTCAAAACCGGTTCCGCAACAGGGTCGTCCGATTTTCCTATAGCCTCGTGGATGTCAGGGTCAAAAGCGTCACCGACAGCTCCGTATGCCACCAGATTGTAGTTGTTCTCCAGCATACTGACAAGAGACTTGTTGATCATCTTCACGCCGTCGGCTATTGATTTTGGATCCGTAGCCGTGGCCGCGGCATCAACGGTCCTGTCAAAATTGTCAAGGCTGTCAAGCAAATCCTTCAGAAGATTCGTGTTGGCATAATCGAACGCCTCCTGCTTCTCCTGGATGGATCTTTTTCTAAGGTTCTGGAAATCAGCAACGGAGCGAAGATACTTGTCCTTGTACTCCTCAACCTGCTTCTCCAGCTCGGAAATCTTCTCGTTGGCCTTGTCAAGCTCGGATTTTTCAGAATCGGTCTGAGCAGACTCGGATTTTTCCTCATCGGTAGATTCGGAAACAGATTCCGCCACTTCGGACTGATTTTCCCCAGCCTGATTCTCCTTTTCAAGTTCCTCTTTATCTTTCTCGCTCATCACATTGCCTCTTATCGTTTACACATAGGAAGATACTAAAACACAAAGTAAATCGTCAACATAATTTATGATTTTTTTACGGAATTTTGGAAAAATTTGTATAGGAAACCTCTAAAAGCCGCGGTGTCTCCTTAGAAATGTCCCATATATATAGAAGATTTTTTCAAAAAAGTCTATACTATCCCCATGGAAGAACGCTTTCTGCCGATCGGCATTCAGGATTTTGAAAAACTCAGAAAAGGCGGCTACGTCTACGTGGACAAAACCAAATATGTCTACGAGCTTGCGCGTCTCAGCACCCCGTTTTTTTTGAGCAGACCAAGACGTTTTGGCAAAAGTCTTTTGCTTTCAACATTCGAGGCATTTTTTCTTGGGAAGAAGGAATTGTTCGATGGTCTCTACATTTCTGAAAAAGTAACGGACTGGACTGACTGGCCGGTCATAAAAATCAGTTTCGGCGGTGACAATTACCCGGATTTGGATAGTCTGAAATCAACGCTTAATTTAACTCTCTCTGAATACGAAAAAAAATATAGTGTCGAAGTTACAGACCCGCGCCCTGCACCAAGACTAAAAAAACTGATTCAGACAATCAGCGAACAGACCGGAAAGCAGGTCGTAATCCTTATCGATGAATACGACAAACCAATTCTCGACGCACTCTATACTGATTTTGAGGAGCAGAACCGTCAGGAACTCAGAAGCTTCTACAGCCCGCTAAAAGATTGCGACAAATATATCCGTTTTTTGTTCATCACCGGAATCACCAAGGTGAGCCACATAAATATTTTCAGCGGACTGAATCAGCTTAACGACATCAGCTTGAACAGACAGTTTTCAAGTCTTTGTGGAATTTCAGAGACCGAACTGGAAGAATATTTTGAACCAGAAATAGAAGCCATTGCAGAAGATTTGAATTGGTCCATTTCAAAAACCAAGGAAAAACTCTCTGCAATGTATGACGGATATCATTTTTCACATAATGCCGAGGGAGTGTACAATCCGTTCTGCCTCTTGAAATGCTTTATGGAAAAATCTTTTGGCTCGTACTGGTTTGAAAGCGGAACACCGTCATTCCTTGTGAAGACTTTGCAGAACCAGCCCATATTTTTGACAAACCTTGTAAACGGGCGCAAAGTAAAGGAAGACCAGTTCAAAAACTACGACCCGGACTCAAAGAACATGCTCCCGGTGGTTTATCAGAGCGGATACCTCACGATAAAAGATTACAACCCGGAGAGGAACGTCTACACCCTTGACTTTCCCAATCAAGAAATAAAATACGGATTCCTCAATGTCCTTCTAAAAAAATTCGTGACCGTTCCCGATGATGATTTGGGACTTGCAATCGACAATCTCTGCGACGCGCTCGAATCCCGCAATATTGACCACGCGCTTTCAATCATAAAATCCGCCATCGCTGATTTACCGACCATCGTAAAAAAAGACATGTGCGAAAATTATTACGAATCCGTGACGCACCTGATGTTCAGAATGACAGGCTACAACGTTGTTTCCGAATTGCAGAATGTCGCAGGAAGAAGCGATGTTATTGTCACAACAAAAGATTCCGTCTTTATCTTCGAGCTGAAAATGGACAAGGGACAGGATTTTGAAAAAGTCGCGGAATCCGCCCTGGCCCAGATTGACGCAAACGGATATTCCGAAAGATTTTCTGTAAGCGGAAAGCAGATGTTCAAGGTCGGAGTTGTTTTTTCAAGCGACGGCAAAGGGATTGTCGGGTGGAAGGTTAAGTAGCCCCTTTTTCTCGCAGAACGATATTTTACGGATTTAAAAAACTATAATTCCAGTTCAATCATTATGGGGAGATGGTCGGAGACGTTTTCTCTATAGTCATCTGGTTTTGTATATCTGTTTGCCCCAATTTGTATACCATCACTATAATCTTTTTTGCTGCTTTCCCAATCATGCCTAAACACATGGTGCATATTGTTTGCTTTAAAACCGAAAACAATGAAATGGTCTAAATCATTTGGTCCTCCATTTTTGGGAATACGAGCTTTTATGATATCTTCATTTTTCTTAGGTACATTATAAACCATAGTCCATAAGCTCTCCATTCGGTCACTGTCTATGAAGGCACCGTCAAATTTTCTGTTTTTTAATTTCTGATAAGATTCATTAAAATCTCCTCCAATTACAAATCTATAATCCTTGTTCTTGAAATCCCTAAACATGTTTTCAAGACTTTCTAAATCGCTTTCATGCTTTCCTCCTTTTCCTTTTTCTGCAGGACGTGGCAAATGAACGTTTATAATCAGGAATTTTTTTGTGGCTTCTCCAGATACAGAGAATTCAACTACCTGAGTATTGTTTTTTGCAAAACGGTATTCCGATGGCGAAGAAAAATTTACAATACTGTTGCTACTCTTATTGACTTTAGTATTGTTGTAGAAGATTATATTATTTTGATCTTCTGAGTAATTTTTTCCCTTATTTATATAGTCCTTTGTTGAAATATATACCCAGCTGCCTCCGAGTCTGCTGCAAAAGTATTCTACAGCTTTGTCCGCAAACTCATTCTGCTGGATATAAAACTCCTGCATAAGAACAATATCTGCCCCAGAATTCTTGATAATAGTACATACATTGTTAAACCAAATTTCATTTCTGATTTTTACCTGTCCATTTCCATCGACTAATACTTGATGATTCTTATTGCGTTTTTCATCATCAAATCCATTAACATTAAAGGACATTATCTTAATTGTTGTCGCGAACAGAGAACATGTACATAGAAAAATACAAAGTGCGGCCAAAAACTTTTTCATTTGGAGACCTTCTCTTTTGCTTTACGGTGTCCTGCATCCGCAGCTTTTTGATAGTAGTACATGGCAAGATTCTTATCCTTTGAAATTCCAATTCCTTTTTCAAGGCAAAGAGCAAGCTGATAATCCGCTTTCATATTGTTTTGCGCAGACGAGAGCTTGAACCACTTTATCGCTTCCGTAGAATCTATTGCAATGCCTTCTCCGTTCAGATATATCATGCCAAGATTGTATTCCGCATCCGAATCTCCAAGAAGCGCATTTTTATATATCTCCTCCAGAGAGTCCGTTCCAGATGGTGCTACATTTTGCACGGCTTCCAGGTCTCCATATTTTGAAATCCCATATCTTTTTGCATTGTCCAAGATGTACTCCAATCCATATTCAAAAATATAAGAGTTTGAGGGAAACAAAATATTGTTCTTATATTTATACGGCTGTGTTACAAAAGACTTTGAGGCACGTTCATATTTTTCCGTCAGTACTTTTATCTTGTCATTGTCCGTTGATTTTTTATATTCCTTGTCCTTGTTTAGAACCTTCAAGCTGGTTAAAAAATCTTCAAGATTTATCTGGCTTATATTGGAGATGTCCAGCTCCAAATCTTTCTGGGTTGAAAGCAAGGCAAATGCATTTTTCAAAAGCTTGACTTCACCGGAGCTGTAATAATTACAGGCGTACTCCAATGTAATCTGCTCATTGTTCATTCCCGTAAGAATAACCTTCAGCTCCTTTTTATTTTTAAAAAACTTTTTTGCAGAATACTTTATTGCATAATAATATTTTGAATCCAGATTCAACGAAGTTGCATCATAAAGTTTTCCATCCACAAGCACATTCAAGGAATAGTTTTTCCCATATTCTTCCGGCAAAACAAATGTAAGATTGTTTTTATCAAGCTTTCCGATTGCCTTCAGTTCTTCTTTTGATGACCTGCGCTTTATTTCGGACACAAGATTTTTAGTCTCTTCCTGTGATGCAATCTTCAACTGGCTCAGTAGCAATGTAAGTATGGAAGTGTCGTAATTGCTCTTGATTGTATCCATATATTCATAAAGCTCACGCGCCTGAACGACAAATTCTTTATTGTCATCGATTACAAGTTTTAAGAGATGAAAAGCCTCATCATACTCCCCAAGATAAAAATGTATGTTTGCCGCATACAGCCTGTTTTCCGATTCATTTTCAACGGTCTCATCGCTCTCAATGATTTTAAGATATTTTTTTATGGAAGGAATATTGTTTTCTTCCTTCATAATCTGAATCATATTTTTTGCAAGCTCTGTATAATACGTGTCATTGTCTATAATCGAATACCTTGCCTTTTGCTTTTCAAACACAGCATAGCATTTTTTTGCATTCGCCATATCTCCAATTCTTTGATATGAACTTCCCAATTCATACCAGAATGGAGTAAACACTTGAAAGATATCGACTTTTGTTTTTAGAAGTCTGATTTTTGAGTAGTCGTCCGCGGTATCAAGCGTCTCGACAAGCCATTTCATCTGGTCTTCTTTTATCTCATACCGTTTTGGAATGTTGAAGTTTATAATGAAGTGCGTATATGTTTTGAACAGAGATTTTCTATATCCATCTATCATTCTTAAATTGTTTTGATTAATTTCAAACAATTGGGTGCGAAGTCTGTTGTCAAGAGTATTCAGCGTGTCATTGTAATTAAACACAGCTGACACACCTGTATAAACGGCAGAAGCAAGTCCGCTGATTATGCTGCCTATATCCTTCTTGGAAATTCCTTCCCCAATCTCAACAATAGATGCAATAGCGGGCAGCGCCGTTCCTCGTAGGCTTTTGTTTATGGCTTCTGACTTTTCTTTTTCAACCTGCTGCTTGATAAAAATTTTTTGATTTTCCGTTAACTTCAAATCTCCGATGACACCAAGCATATCTTCAAAAGCTGCCACAGCATCACCGTTTTTATCATTTAATTTTGATTTATCTATTTTGTGAATTATGTTGTTAAATTCTTTTTCCAAGACAACTTTGTTTGCATAATGCTGTATCGTCTGAAGTGAATACTGGAGCTGATTCATCAGCATGACATAAACAATCTGCTGGTCTGTGGCGTTTGATGAAAAATTTTCATACAATCTATAATCAATATCAGGTCCTGTGGAAACATCAATATTTCCGTTGACAGGTGTATACTCCGGACGGTCTTCCGCACCTTTTTCAGAATCTTTCCGGCATGAAACAAAAAACACCGCAAGACTCAATACCGCTGTAATTATATAAAACGTCTTTTTCATGATTTATTTTCTCCTGTTGTATTCACACATGCAAACAAAAAATTCAGTCCACCTTGTTTATTCTTTCGTTGATTTCATTTGCCACGTTGTCCATGTCGGGGTAGACGAAATCTTCCGTAATGTTGAATTTCGCAAGTTCCTTGATTATGTCTTTTTTCTTTTCCGGCGGTATCAGGACGACTTGCTGAATGCCTGAATCATCTTTGTAGAAAAGACGGCGCAGATTGAATGGGTCGGTGTCGAATTCGGGAAATTTATTTTCACCTGAGAACGGCTTGATTTTTCTGAATTCAAATTCCCATGTGTTTCCGTTTTCAAAATGCTTTTTCCATTTGGGTTCCTGGAGCAAATCATGGAAAGAGATTTTTCCGTTTTCAAGAATCAGTCTTGTAAGTTCATCTGCACTGTCTTCCTTCCATGCGATTGATTTTACTTCATTCGCATTGATTATGATGAAAGCTCCCTGCTGATTTTTGATGCGCTGATTGTTCTGAGGTACACGGACAATTACAGAGCGGCGGATGATGTCTCCAAGCGGAATATATTTTTCATCCCGCATATAGTTGTTGTCCTTTTTCCATTCCATGCTGAGTTTCCAGAGGCTGAATTCCGGTTCCATAAATGCGGTACCTGCAAGGATGCTGACTGTCGTACTGTGAATCGGCTTTACTTCCTCCGGCTTTTTTTCTTTATCTTTGTCCGGGTCTTGAAAAATTGCGACCTCGCCCCAGTGCTTGAAATCTTTTTCGTAGTCTCTGTTGAATTTTTTCATCGGGGAACATGCAAAATACAGGGCGGCAAGAGGACTTTCCGAAATGTCGAGTGCGCGGGTGCTCACACCAAAATGCTGCAGCAACATAAGGCGTGCCATGTCATTTTCGCAGGCATTCATCTCATTTGAAAAACGCCGCTCAAAGGATTCGATTATCCTGTGCTCATTCGCAGGATTTATCCTAAGTGAAGTCGGGACTATCGTGTAGTTCGCATTACCCTGACCGCGATAGAACACAGGATTTTCATAGCTGTATTTTAGAGTGCCTATGAACTCAACATAATCTTTGAGGCATGTAATGACAGTTGGTTTTACGATAAGATTTTTGTCAACTTTTGTGACCTGCTCAAATTTCTTATAGTCCGATTCAGGCACATTCTCGCCGTAACAGCCATAGCCCTTGAGCCTGAGAGCTTTTTCAAAAATATCTTCTTTATGCATCGATAAACCTATATCCATTTTCGCGGGCGAATCTTTCTAATTCAGAAGTTTTATTTTCATCTTTATTTTCCTCTTTGTTTTCCTCTCTTTTTCCTACAAATGTAAGGGTTTCCGGGCAGCTTTCAAACGGATTTTCGGTAAAGTCGATTTCCTCTGCAAAGCAAACGACCGTGCGCAATGAAGAGCAGCCGTCAAAGGCATCCTTCTCAATGACAAGTTTTTTGCAATCGGGAAGAATGACAGTATGAAGATTCTTGCATTTTGAAAACGCTAGGGATTCTATAGTGAAAGTGGTATCAGAATTTGAATTCTTGTTTTTTTCCGTAGATTTAATACAATAAATTTCATTATCCTTAGCCTTGTTCTCAGTTGGTTGTAAGAACGTATCTTTTTCACAAAAGAAAAGATCCAAATCGTCACATCCCTTGAATGCTTCCTTTCCTATTTTGCTCAAGTTTTCTTTAAAGAAAACCCTTTTTACAATGGATGCATTTTGAAACGCTTTTGCAGCAATTGATTTAGTGTTTTTGAATTCCAATTCTTTATCTTCATCATTCCATGTACAGACAAAATAGTTCAACTCATTTGTTGTTTTTTCCACATACACTGCTCTCATAATTCATTCTCCTATAACTCCATAAATTACAACTCTCTGAAAATACTTTTCCATTTTTTCCTTGACTATAATTCAAGTAAATAGCAATTTTAATCTGCCATCCATGTCATCGAATGGCAGAAGAGGAAAATCTCATAGCCCATCATTTATGGCCTGTTACTTTTTGGCAAAGTATAGTCATTTATTATTTTTTTACTGATTTCATTATCAAAATCAGGTCCATTTGGGCTGTCCGTGTAATGACCGTCCAACCTATGATTTGCAGTTTGTTCTGATGGATCCGTTGTGTTTCCTTTTTCACGAAGATAACCATCGTTTTGTAATTTTGCAATTAAATCACGTTCTGTCCGATTTGTTTTCTTTGCAAGTTGTGAAATATCCATTTGTTTCTCCTTATCTCTCGTAAAATCTGATTAAACTCTCTCCGAAAATTATAAATGTTCACAAACACCTACTGCTATTTGTATAGGTTATGATATACATAGGTCTTCGTTAGTTGCGTTGCATTTATTCTTCCAATGGTAACTACTCTTCCGTTATCATTATATTTCCAACTGCTCTCTTCATCAGTAAAAGTGACATCAGCAAGTTTAGAACAGTCGCGGAACGCCTCGGCCCCTATATATCGCACGCTGGACGGTATCTCTATGGATGTGAGTTTGCTGCAGCTCCTGAACGCTTGTTTTCCTATCGATGTCACGCCGTTTGGTATGGATACGCTCGTGAGTCCGAAGCAGTACTCGAATGCACCGTCTCCTATCGATGTCACGCCGTTTGGAATAGTTATGCTCTTGAGATTTTCACAAGAATAAAAACCGTCAAACTTTGTAATACCCGTTGTCATTGATAAATCAAGACTGACAAGAATATTACTGTTGTTTTTTCTAAGTTCAGCCAATGCGGAGTTTATTTCTGAAATGGTAGCATTGCTAATGATTCCTTTTACCGCGATTGTTCCGGATTTCGTCATGCTTTTTATCATGTTGGCAACCGTAGACGCAGTGGCATTTGGATCCCACTGGGCATAGAGCGTAATGTCACTTGCATCTGTCACCGCAAAATTAGCTTTATTCAAATATGCCGTTCCGCTTCCGTCGGAAACCTTATTCCATCCAATGAAAGACCATCCGTCACGGGTGAACCTGTTTGCATTGAGATTAACCGTTGTTCCGTAAGTTACAGTCTGCGAGTAACTTTCGCCAGTTCCCCCGTTTGCATCGAATGTTATGGTGTAGGTATTTACCGTCCATTTTGCATTGAAAGTCACATCGGCTGCCACGGTATAATCAGCAATAAGCTTAGTACTTCCATTGAACCATCCGCCGAAAGTGTAGCCGTCGGTTGTTAGGACAGGTATTTCCGTCCCTGAGATTTTCTCACCAGTATATTTTTTTATGGATGCAGGGTTAGTGTCGTACTCTGTTGAGAAAGAGACTGTCGCTGTCCCCCACTTTGCATAAAGGTCGATGTTGTCATTTATTTCGAGACCGGCATTTATCTGCGTTCCGGTTCCGTTATGATCGCCGTCTTCAGAATCAAACCATCCAAGGAAAGTATATGGACTGCAATCAACGACAGGGAAATCTTCAGCCGTCAGAGTCTGTTTCAGTTCTCTGGCAAAACTTTGTGGAGCGACTCCAAATTTGCTATGATATGAAACCGTTGCCGTCCATCTTGCAGTGAACGTTACATCATCTGTTACGCTGTAATCAGAAGTAAGTTTTGTGCTTCCATCGAACCATCCGGCAAAAGTGTAAGAATCCGTTGTCATGGCAGGAATTTCCGTCTCAGATATTTTTTCTCCGGTGTATTTTTTAATGGATGCCGGGGTTGAGCCATATTCCGTTGTAAACGAAAGTGTCGCCGTCTTCCATTTTGCGTACAGGTCTGTGTTGTTTGTTATTGTGAGGCCGGCATTTATCTGCTCTCCGGTTCCGTTGTGGTCGTCGTCTTCTGAATTGAACCAGCCGAGGAATGTGTACGGGCTGCAATCAGCAGGAGCTGCAACTTTTTCCGATGTCAGGGTCTGGTTTCTTTCTAGCTCAAAGCTTTCGGGTACGGTGCCGAATTTGCTGTGGTATGTGATTGTCGCAAGCTGTGACCAACGGGCTGTGAGGGTCACATTGTTTGTTGCCTGGTACTCACCTGGAACCGCCTTTGTGTCTCCTGCGTACCAGCCTTTGAATACGGCCGCATCATCGGTAAGTTCCGGGAGCTGTTCTGCAGAGAGAACGCTGTTTTCCTCTACGTTAATTGCTTCCGGTGCAGTTCCGTATTGGGATGAATATGCGACGGTAAATTCCCATCGTGCAGTGAGAGCCAAATCTGCATTTACCACATATCCGGGTTCGACTTTGCTGGTTCCTAAGTACCATCCGGCAAAGCTTGCATTGTCGTCTGAAAGCGCAGGAAGCTGGCCTTCGGAAAGCGCCGTATTTTCCTCAACGCTGATTGCCTCAGGTACCGAACCGTGGGCAGAAGAATACGTTACCGTATGGGTCGGTATGCTTATTTCCGTTTTGCACGAGGCCATCACAAATGCCACTGCAAACATGCCCGCAATAATGCCGAGCAATGACAAAACCTTGCTTTTAGTTTGTTTCATAGGTCAAATCTCCTTTTGTTGTAAGTTTATGCCATCATTATAAAACTCCAGTCTGTCATCTGACGCTAGAGGGAAAATTTTTTTTTGGATTTTTTTGTGCATCAGCAAAAAATAAAGCACCGTGGATGCAAAAAAACAAAACAAACAGAATTTTATCACAGCCATATCAATTTTCTACATACCGTAAATACAAATATTTTTTTTATACTCACTCTAAATATGTTTCAAAATCACCATAATTGTCGAATAATATTTATACAACAATGGAATCACAAGAAATACGGGAACGCCTCAGTCAGAACATTAAAAAATACAGAAAGCGGAAAGATTGGTCGCAGTTCCAGCTGGCGGAAAGTGCGGGGATTTCCGAGCAGACGGTCAACTCAATAGAGGGGCTCAGGCTTTGGCCCAGCGACAATACGTTCGCAAAAATTTCAAACGCGCTTGAGGTGGACCTGTACAAGCTCTTTGTCCCGCAGAAATTTGACATGCACTCGGAATCCATAGTAGACCTGAAACATGCCGTAGTAAAAACCGTCGAGACCTTAATCCACGACACGCTCCAGGACTGGGAAGACCAGTAGCCCCTACAAATCAATCTGCCTTTGCACAAGATTCACGTTACGGAGATTTTTTATACCGAGAAGGCATTCTTCATCCGAAATAAAAGTGCAGTGTGGCATGGAAACGCTCACACAATCAAAAAGCTGCCTTCGATAATCTTGAGGACAAACCAGGCACTGGTTAAAATTATCGCCGTCGCCATAGGCGAAGTCTACAATCTTTTTCACCAAATCCTTGTCCAATCCTTTTTCCACTATCTTTTTTTCAAACTCCTGTTTCGACTGGGTAATGCACCCGACATGAAGCTCATCATTTTCTACATGTGGCATTAGTATGTCACGTGCAACAGCCTTCCGCACATCATTCAAAAGTTTTTTCGGATTTTTCTTTTCCGCGCTGTCGGATATTGCTTCCAGAATCGGGATGATATTTTTGATGCTTACTCGTTCCTCCAAAAGCGAGCGCAGCATTTGCTTAACCGTATTTATCATCTTTAGCGAAGGACCGAATGAAAGCTTGTCCTCTTCAAAACCTTCTTTCAAACTGTCCACAAGAACTTCGTTGTCCTCTGCAATTTCATCAAGCAAATCGGAAACATATTGGGTCGTTATTATGTCCTTCGCATTCTCTTCTGCAACAAAAGCAAGATGGGATGCAAGAACCCTCTGCAGATTGCATACGAGATATCCGTTTTTTTTAGCCTCCTCCTCTTCCGAAGCTGGAATCCAAAGTGCGGGGCAGTTTCCAATAGGCTCCGTTATCTTCTTTCCGCTCATCTCTTTCTTTGGCTCTTCTATGAGAAGCGAAAATGCAGAATCTTCTTCAAGGGTGAATTTCAAGAAAGGATTGTCCATCACGTCGATTGAATATTCCATGGGGCCGTACTTTTTTTCGCGGCTACGGATCCGTACATTCGGAAGGCAGACTCCGTACTCAGAAAAGATTCTTTCCTTCGCCTCTTCGATTCCCTTCTTGATTATGTCCATATATTTTTCTTCGCAAAGTTTTTCTCCGATTGAGATTGTAAACAGATTTACAGACCGATACAAATTGCTCATAAAGTCCTCCAGATTTAGAAACCTATTTTTCTCTTTCCATTGCATTTATCTTCCTGCATCCGGCAAAGCTCACCCGTGATGTAATCCACAGTCATAAAATCTTTTTTCATAAAGCGCATCCTTGAATGCAGGATGGAAAAATCACCCGGAGTCGCGCTTTCAAAAGACGCAATTCTTTCAATCTGCCGCCCGGAAAAATCCAGCTGATTAAAATAATTTTTCAGCATCGCGGATATTCCTTCTTTTTTTAGAGGCTTGAATTCAACCATGATATGAAATCGCCGGAGCATCGCCTTGTCCATCACATCGGGCAGATTTGAAGTGCATATCAGAATCCCCCTGAACTTTTCGATTTGATTAAGAAACTCGTTCACGTTCGACCGCTGCCATGCGTACACATCTTCCCGGCTGGTCAAAAAACTGTCCAACTCGTCGAACAAAAGAACGTCCCCCGTTTTTTCTGCAATGCCGAATGCCTCCGAAAGATTTCTTTCCGACCCTCCGACCCATTTCGATAGAATGTCCGAAGCGTAGCGTGAAAAAATCTTTCTGTGAATTTCATTTGCAATGTACTTCGCAAACTGTGATTTTCCCGAACCACTGCATCCGTAAAACAAAATCTTGATTCCCTGGTCGCTGCATTTTTTGTCCTTCGCAAACTCAACGGCATTCTTCACCATCCCGACAATCTCATCAGCAGAAATCGACGTGTTGAGTACATCCATGCTGTAAGTTTTTTCCCATCCCTCGCAGGAAGATTCCTTGCCATAAACAAAGTCCACCGCGCACTCAGGAAGCAAATCTTTGTCCGGCATTTTCCCATAGATTGAAAGAATTTCTTTTGATTCCATCTTCATGTTCCCCTCCATGATACAGGCAGTACTAAAAAAAGATTTCAATGAATTTTCAGACATGCCTTGAGTATATCATTTAGGTCTAGCAACAGATGATAGAGTGATTTTTTTCTTAGATTTTTTTGATTAAATATGCTGATTTTGCACTATTTGTTTTTCATAAAGCATTGCAGATTTTTATAATCTCGACGCAGAACTTCATCCGTTTCGTCAACGCATCCATCCTTCAAGCCTGTAGATTTTTTCCGTCAATTTTTTTTCACTTTTCGATTCCGAATCTTCATGCCAAAGTTCAAGTCGCACTGCATAGGGTTCATCCCAAATTCCCGTGCACAGCGTAAACTCTCCGGTTCCGACATTTCCAAAATCATCGTGCCCCTGAATCGGAATTGTGGCACGCCTAATCGAAAGAGGAAAATCAGTTACCGCTTCAAATCCCATGAGCGAAAGGGTTCCGTCTGAAACCTTCGGCACTGAAATGCTGTACTCATATATTCCCGGCTGTATTCCCTGCGACAGCAAAATCCATGTCTGCTCATCTTCCATAAGCGCAGATTCCGAAAGATTTTCATCCGGCATAAAATATGCCATTCCTTCTGGAATCGGATGACGTTTTCCAAAATGATCAGACGAACCGTATTCAAAAAACGACAGGAATCCAAGCAATGCCCAAATTCCGGTTGCCACAAAAACACCCAGTATGCTGAACGCAAATCTAAGCCACTTCTTCTTTATGATTAACACGACAATCGGCACGAAAAGGATTAAATATGCGACGAAAAGAATCGGTTCGACGACTGAGACAATTCCAAATTCCTGCATCGGATTTTTTACAAAATACCACCAGAGCAAAAGCAACGAAAAAAATACCAGATGAAAAATCCACCAGAAAGATTCAATCCAATTTGATGCGGCACTAAAAAATCTGATTACGGCATTCCTGTTTTTTTTCTCCACACGCCCTGTAAACTCACCGCTCTTTGTCGTAATCTTCACGGTGTCGCCGACGTTCACATCCTCTTCCAATTCCTGTCTTGTCATAAATGCTCCTTGTGTATGTAAAGGTTTCTTCTATTATATAACCCTATATGCGTGTCCGCTTTTAATTCCGCAATTTTACTTTTAGATCAATGCCCTTGCCATAAGCACCTCTGTAAAAATCACCATTCCTTCGAATCCGTGTGACACCCTAAAAACTCGACACTCATCTGTTCCGACAAACATCAGTTGCGCCACAGAGATTCATCCCCAAGCTTCAATTCAAAATCCCTGGTGTAGTAATGTGTCTTTTTTTCACGGTCATATTTGATGAGGTCCGTTCTTTTCAAACAATCCGTTCCTGAATAAAAAAGAATGTCATCAAATGTTCTTTCTATTGTACTGGTACTTACACTGAATTTTTCTGCAAGTTTCCTGACAACGGGGCAAGTGCCTTTTCTCAGCATGCTGTCAATCTGATATATTCTCGCATATTGGCCAGTAATCTTTTTTCCTGCAAAAAGTTTTTCTTTAGGCGTGTCACGGCAGATTACCATTACCTTGCGTCCATCCATTTTTTCGCAATCTTCAAACGCAAGCTCAGCAATTTCCAGGTCGGAAGTATTTCCCTCATAAGTTATTGATTTCAATTTTTCACAACACGTAAAGGCAAGCGTCCTTATTTTTTTTACAGATGCCGGGAGCGTTACTTTTTCAATGCTGACACAGTGTCTTCCGCAAATCTCCATCTCAGCAGCCAGCGAAACACTATTAAAAAAGCGCAGCTCATCAAAACATTCCTCCGCAATTATTTCCACACCATCTGGTACATGAACAGTCCGCTTGTTTTTATCCGCATAGAAAAGCGCAACCTTATGCTTCACGTTCACAAGAAATCCGTCAATCAGCTTGTAGTCTGGATTTTTGCAAAGAACCCTCACTGTCTCGGAGTTCACTGCAGATTTCAAAGAATCAGAACCCTCGTATGTAAAGCAGCCGTATGGGATTCTGATTATATCGCTATGGACTTCTATCTCTTTCAGACTCACAGGAATTTCAAATTCTTCAAGTTTTGTAACGTTTTTCGGGATTGATATTTTTTCAAGCGAGCGGCATCCGGTAAATGGATTTCTGCCTAGAGAAAGATTTTCATTTTCAGACCACACGATTTCTTTCAGTTCCGTACAAAACGCAAAGGCATGATTTTCAATTTTTTCAACGCTGTCAGGAAGAATGATTTTCGTAATGGTATCGTTAGGATTGTCCTTATCCCCAAAAGCATAGGAACCGATTGCCACCACGCCGTCGGGAACATGCACGATCGAATCCTTTGCAACATAAGCAAAAAGACTCTTGCAGTTGTACCGGGAAGTATTTTTAATTATGAAGTCAGAATCACAAAGTGCCATAAAATGTTTCCTCCAAAGCAAAGACAGTGTGTTCTATTATATTACAGACTAAAAAAAAATTTAATCCGAAATCTACCGGAGCAGCAGGTCTTCCAGATTGAGCGTAAAATCTTTATCGGAATAACAGTAACCCTTGTGGAAAAAATCATATTCAATCGGAACGTTCAGCCTGCAACGGAGAAATTCCAAATCACGGCTGATTGTGGAAAGCGACCAATACTGCTCCTCATCGTCCCCCCAAAAGCTCTTGTTGCATGCTTTCAAAAGGTCATTCGAGTTCGGATAGCTTCCGGCCTTGATGAGCTTCAAGATAACCGCAATCCGTTCTATCCGCAGATTCGTTGCCTTTAGATTTTTCTTTTCATCTTTCGGAGTGTCGCGGCAGACAATTTCCCTTCCGTCCTTACTGAAATTGACGCACGAAAAAAAAGCCCATCCTTTGATTTCGATTTCCCTTGAGATGCCTTCATAAATGACTTCCTTCAGGGAATTGCAGTTTACGAAAGCACCATCCTTTATTTTTTTAACGCTCTCAGGAATAGTGATTTTTTCAACCGGCTTCATCTCCGGCACGGATTTCAAATGCTGATAGCTTTCATAAAAAGTGTTCGTACCTATGGTCTTAATTCCGTCGGGAATTCTGACATCTGCATTTTCAGACGAAAGACGTAAAAGCGTTGTCCTGTGTTTTTTGTTCACAAGAAAACCTTCGTCAATGCTGTACGCTGGATTTGAAAGAAGCACATTCGCAATCTCCAGCGGCGTGAAGGCAGTCGATTTTTTATTCTTAAAGAAACTCTGAACAGAAACCTCGCAAATATTTTCCCCCACACTGATTTTTTTAAGATTTTTTCCGCAATTAAAGCATCCGATTTTTTTCACGCTTTCGGGAATGTTGATTTCTTCAATGGAAGGACAGCTGTCGAAGTTGACGTTGAATTCCTTCAGAGTTTTCGGAAAATCAATTTCCTCCAGACCGATGCACCAGGCAAATGCATTGCTTGAAATTTCAGTAACAGAATCCGGTATGATGATTTTTTCAACAAAAGTGTTCGACTCAATATCATCCGCAAAAATATTGTCCGATATCAAGTTCACGGAATCAGGAATAACGACAACGCTGTCACCACCCTTGTAGCGGCGCAGAACATTTTTATTTTCACCGGTCTTTTTATCCCTGCAAGCCCTTATTATGAAATCTGAATTGTTTGAGCACATAGCCTTCCCCTTGTCAAAACGAATGAATTTTCCCAAGCAATCTTCTCAGGATAATCCCCATTATAACAGGGCACTCTAGCATCACGTGATAGAGTAAAAAAATTTTTCGGAAATTTTACAGGAGACCTGCAATATTGAGATCGAGTTCAAAATCTTCATTCCCATAATAATATCCTTTCCGCTTTCTATCATATTCAATTATCGCACCCATGCGATACCGCATAAAATTCAAATCACGGTCGAATGTCGGTTCGGAATAGCTTTCCAAATTTAGTCTTTTAGCGCAGATTTCCATAATTTCCTTCTTGTTTGGATATTCTCCAGATTTTATCAGTTTATGGATAATCATGAATCTGTCAATGCGAAGTCCCTGCGACTGTGGATCTTTATTTTTTTGTTTCGCACTGTCCTTGCAGATGATTTCACTTCCGTCATTGCTGAAATGCTCGCACATTAAAAAAGCACCCTGACTTATATCAATATCTGTGGAAAATCCTTCGTAAACAACTTCCTTTAGAGAAGCACATCCAAAAAATGCATTGCGATTTATTTTCTTGACGCTCTTCGGAATTATGATTTTTTCAACAGGCTTCATCGATGAGGCAAGCTTACTATACTGATAAAGTTCATAAAATGTGTTGGGCCCAAGCGTTTCAATTCCATCAGGGATGCGGACTTCCGTTTCTTCAAAGTTCAAACGGAAAATAGTCGTCCGATATTTTGTATTAACAACAAAAGCTCCCTCAACCGCATAAACCGGATTCAAAAGAAGGACATCGGCAATTTGATCCGGTCTGGATGCCGTCATTGGTTTATTCTTTTCAAAGAATGACAATGCAACATAAGTAATGTTTTCGCCCACATTGATTTTCCTGAGCGTTTTTGTAAAGCGAAGATTACCGACTTTCATTACACTTTCTGGCACCGTAATTTCCGCAATGGAAGGACAGTTGTCAAATTCAATGAAAAACTCCTTCATCTTTTTCGGAAACACAATCTCCTTAAGAGCCATGCACCAAGCAAATGCACGTAACGAAATCTCCGTAACGGAATCCGGAATTACAATCTTTTCAATAAACTCGTTAGGCTCAACATCATCTGCAAAAACATAATCCCCTATTGCATTAACGCCGTCTGGAACGACAACGACACTATCTTTTCCCTTGTAACGGCGAAGCACATTTTGGGACTTACCAGTTTTTTTGTCCTTATAGCTTTTTATGATGAAATCCTTATTCTCGAACGACATCTTAAAACTCCTCTTACAGATGTAAAAATTATAACACGTTTTCAAATTTTTTCACGCCAAAAATTATAGCTTGTCCAAATCTGACAAAAGCCCTTCTATTTTCTCTTTTGCAGTTTCTAAAAACTTCCTTGCCTTTTTCTTATCCGTCAATTGCATATACAGATTTTTCGTGGAAACAATAAATTCAACGGCATCATTAGCAAGAAGAGTCTTTGTAAACTTCTTTTCAAAATCCCTCAGTTTCCATACTTTACTTATGTCCATAGACACGCCTCCTCTGTTAATTGATTGACCCCAGTATACAACCCCGCTCTAGCATTAGATGATAGAGCCAATTTTTTTTGCGGATTCCTGTTGATTTTTTGTTTACTGGAGATGGAAGAAGATAAAGGGATGTTTTACTATATGGAATTTTTTTTCATAATAGCATATACTATCCACATGGAAGAACGCTTTCTGCCAATCGGCATTCAGGATTTTGAAAAACTCAGAAAAGGCGGTTACGTCTATGTGGACAAAACCAAATATGTCTATGAGCTTGCGCGTCTCAGCACCCCGTTTTTTTTGAGCCGCCCACGCCGCTTTGGTAAAAGTCTTTTACTCTCAACATTCGAGGCATTTTTTCTTGGGAAGAAGGAATTGTTCGATGGTCTCTACATTTCTGAAAAAGAAAAAGACTGGACTGAATGGCCGGTTATAAAAATCAGTTTCGGCGGTGACAATTACCCGGATTTGGAAAGTCTGAAATCAACGCTTAATTTAACTCTATCCGAATACGAAAAAAAATATAATGTTGAAATTACTGATATGCGCTCTGCACCAAGACTAAAAAAACTGATTCAGACAATCAGCGAACAGACCGACAAGCAGGTCGTAATCCTTATCGATGAATACGACAAGCCGATTCTCGACGCACTCTACACTGATTTTGAGGAGCAGAACCGTCAGGAACTCCGAAGTTTCTACAGCCCGCTAAAAGATTGCGACAAATATATCCGTTTTTTGTTCATAACCGGAATCACCAAGGTGAGCCACGTAAATATTTTCAGCGGACTGAACCAGCTGAACGACATCAGTCTGGATGAAGACTATTCATCTCTTTGCGGAATATCCGAATCTGAACTGGAAAAATATTTTGAGCCGGAAATAAAAGCTCTTGCGGAACGAAGGAAACTGTCTTTTGAGCAGACAAAAGAAAAACTTGCCGTGATGTATGACGGATATCATTTCGCGCCTGATGTTGAAGGAGTCTACAATCCTTTCTGTCTTTTTAAATGCTTCAGTGCAAAAAAATTCGGATCGTACTGGTTTGAAAGCGGAACACCTTCTTTTCTTGTGAAGACATTGCAGAACCAACCAATATTTTTGGCAAATCTTGTAAACGGACGCAAAGTAAAGGAAGACCAGTTCAAAAATTACGACCCCGACTCAAAGAACATGCTGCCGGTGGTCTACCAGAGCGGCTACCTCACGATAAAAGATTTTGATGAAGATTCCGGCCGTTACACGCTTGATTTTCCTAATCAGGAAATAAAAGACGGTTTCCTTGATGTCCTCCTAAAAAAATTCGTGACCGTTCCCGATGATGATTTGGGACTTGCAATCGACAATCTCTGCGACGCGCTCGAATCCCGAAATATTGACCACGCGCTTTCAATAATAAAATCCGCGATTGCAGATTTACCGACCATCGTGAAAAAAGACATGTGCGAAAATTATTACGAATCTGTGACACATCTTATGTTCCGCATGACCGGCTACAACGTTGTTTCCGAACTGCAGAATGTCGCGGGCCGAAGCGATGTGATTGTCACAACGAAAGATTCCATCTTCATCTTCGAGCTGAAAATGGACAAAGGACAGGATTTTGAAAAGGTCTCGGAACTTGCCATGGCCCAGATTGACGCAAACGGATATTCAGAAAGATTTGCCGTAAGCGGAAAACAGATGTTCAAGGTCGGTGTGGTTTTCTCAAGCAACGGAAAAGGGATTGTCGGGTGGAAGATTAAATAAAGGGCATTTCTAAAAAATTAAGTTTTTAGAGGCTCCCTAAATATTTATAGAAGGCAAATTTTATGATTCAGATTTTTGGAACGAACAAAAGTTTTGACTGCAAGTCTGCACAAAGATTTTTCAAAGAAAGAAGGATTCCTTTTCAATTCATAGATTTAAAGGAAAAAGAAATGTCACGCGGAGAATTTGAATCGGTTATGGACTGCATCACCAGAAGCTCAGGCTCCCGCTCCGAGGCCGTTGAAATGATGACGGACAAAAAATCAATGGACTATTCCATGATTGCGTATCTGGATGAAAGTGAAAAAGCTGAAAAACTTTTTGAAAACCAGATGCTCCTGAAACTCCCGGTATGCAGAAATGGAAAAACGGAGGCAACGGTCGGAATGCAAAAGGACATCTGGGAAAAATGGAAATAATCATTTCATAGTCTGACGGTTTTCACTTCAGTTGATTTATCATGTTCAAATGCCTTGCGTAAAGCTCTGTTATGTCGCTCCGTATTGTAAGGCCTCCTTGAAGTGCCATGTGGTCCCCGCGATAAGTCGGCATGACATACCATGTTCCCTTTTCCAGTTCCAGTCCATCCGTTTCCGAAAATTTTTTTGAGGGGGCAAAGTCTGGAGCCATTGCGGATATTGTATTTACAAGTCCATCGTTTTCCTGCCAGTCCTTTGAAAGATTTATTCCATCGTATGTGGTTCCCTCAAATCTTCCAAGCTTGATTGAACTTCTCTGAAACATTTTTTCCATGATTTCTGGAATCGGTTCCTGAGTTCCATCTTCAGCGCTTTGTGTTGCGGAACACGGGAATGAAAAATAATATGCGCTCTTAATAGTTGTTATCCATCTGTTCATCTCTGCCGCATTCTGTATGTGCATATCGAAATCAGCATAGTCGTATTCTGCGCGACCGTCTTTTTTTGGCGCATTTGTTTTTTCCATCATTTTTTCGCTGTATGATTTTTCTTTCGGATTTTCATCAGGAATGTGGTAGGCTGATGTACCGTTGTGCGGAGCCGCCAATGCAGTTACGGAATAAATCCAATCAGCATGTCCACCTGCGAAAAGCGGACTAAGTTCATTTTCAGGGGTAGCATTTCTTTCTGCCTCCGATCCCTCCGACATCAAATGTGCAAGCAGACGAACAGTTGCTCCGCCGAAAGAATGTCCAAGTATGTTGATTTTGTTTTCTGCGTCCCAGCGCGGAATCAATGGTTCTTTTGAAAAGTCCCTTCCATATCTTTTGTGGCCACACCTGGTAGAATGTTCCAGACCGTAATCGGTTTTTGATCCTGTCAACTGCGCATAAAGTTCGCAGGCCCTGTCCCATGCACTCCCCTGAGGAGCAACGGACGCATCATAGCATGAAAATCCCTGCTGGCGAAGCTGTTTGATAAGAGATCCGTTTTTCATTCCCCAATACGGAAAAAAATTGTTGAGGAAATCATAATGCCCCCAGCCGGACAGTCCATGCACAAAGACATAAGTGTAATTGGTGTTCCAGCTAGACTTATCAGTTTCGCTCACGAACATCCCGGTTGATTTACATGAAAAAATAAACAACACCGAGGCGGCAAAAAAAACAATTCGTTTGAACTTCATAAATAAATATTACCCCAAAAAATTGAAAATGTAAATCCAATTTTACAAAATTATATTTTATACAATCTTTTATAATATGCCAGTCGGAAAGCATGGCGACAGGCCCCGCAACTCCCGATATTATAACTGGAGGCTACATCTATGGAAAAAGCATTATCCGGTGGAGATTTTTTTGAACAATTTTTTAATATGTTTGGAGACAGGATTCCGATTATAATTGCTGTAGCGGCGGTAACGGTACTTGTGTTTCTTGCAATCGGCATTGTGGTTGGAAAGGCTGTGCAGGTGGCAAAAACACAGCAGATTATAAAAACGGAGCGTGAAAAGGCAGTCAAAAAAAGTCGTGAGATTTTGGGCGGACAGTTCGGAGAGCAGATTGCGCCTTTTCTTCCAAACTTTCCGTGCAACCCGGGCGACTGCAAATTTATGGGTCAGCCGGTGGATTTCATTGCATTTCCTGGAAGCGCGGAGGGAAAATCAGTTGACGAGGTTTTGTTCATCGAAGTAAAATCCGGGAAAAGCCAGCTGTCCGAACGCGAAAAACAAATCCGCTCCGCAATCAAAAACGGGCGCGTGAGATATATCGAGTACAGACTTCCGTGACTACAGACTTTCCGGGGTGGCGTTGTTTATTGTCAGAACAGCGGAATCATCGCCGGCGAGCATCCGGTCACAGAGCTGCATTGGCATTGGTTTTCCCTTCAAGAATCCCTGGACGTTGTGGCAGTTGATTTTTTTCAGCATGTCCAACTGGGAATTGTTCTCCACTCCCTCGGCGATTGTATCCAGCCCCATCTTCGAGACCATGGAGACTATGCTTTCTGTAATGTTTGCCTCAACCCCATTTTCCTCACCGATGTTGGAGATAAATGACTTGTCAATTTTCAGGGTGGTCAATGGAAGAATCTGTAGATAACGGAGCGCAGAATATCCGGTGCCAAAATCATCAAGAGAAATGCCTATACCCATACGGCGTATATCATTCAGTTTGCGTACAATGTCCTGCACGTTGTCGATGAACACGCCCTCGGTGATTTCAATCTCCAGATGCTCGGGTCTCACCTTTGTTCTGTCAAGCCCCTCCTTCAATTTATCAATAAAGTCAGGAGTTTTCAGCTGAACCGGCGAAACATTTATCGACATGATTCCATCAAAGTGGTACTCCAGCTCCCATTTTGAAAGAGTGTCCAGAGCCGTGTCCATTACCCACTGTCCAAGAGGAACAACCTGTCTTGAATCCTCGGCGAGAGGGATGAACTGGTCCGGGCTGATCCATCCAAGCTCGTCGTCATGCCACCTGAGCAGAGCCTCGAATCCTCGAAGATTTCCTGTAATGACATCGAACTGCGGCTGGAAATAGAGCTGGAAAAGATTTTTCTCCAGAGCGACAGTGAGTTTGCTTTCAATCAGCATGCGGCGAAGGAAACGCTCCTCCATGACCTGCCTGAAAAAGTGTATGCCGTTCTTTCCGTTCTTCTTTACATCGGATTTGGCCATGTCGGCATATTTCAAAATGTGGTCAAGGTTCGACGTGTCCTCCGGGTATATGCTGATTCCACCGGAAAAACCAATTCCCTCGACGTTCGCCTGTTCTATAATCTTGTAGCCGAGAAGCGTCATCTCCTCGCGGCTGGAAATGTTTTTCACGAGAAGTATAAACTCGTCGCCCTCAAAACGGAATGCGGTAATCCTGTCGCTCTCGTAGTGGCGTAGTATCGTGGCCATCTGCCGAAGCACCGAGTCACCTGCGTTGTGTCCGTTTGCGTCGTTAACATTTTTCAGGTTGTCTATATCAATCAGGAGAAGACCAAAATTGATTACGTCGGTGGTCTGGTTCCCCTTCTCCTCTTTTGATGTCGCAATCGACGCGACCCCGCTGGTCCGAATGTCGCCTAGCATCCTGTTGAACCACGAGCGGTTGAATAGATTCGTAAGACTGTCGTGGAATGCCGCAAACTGTAGCTGCCTGTTCAAAGTCTGTATGCTCTCAAGCTTCACGCGCATCTCGTTGCGGGTCAATGAAAGCTCCTCGGTCAAAGCCATGTTGCGAACGTCCTGCCTGTGGACCGTCTGCTCAAGCGTTTTTGTCTGGCTGATGTCCTCCAGTTTTACAACGACGACATCGGGCGAAAGCTGGTTGACCGAAAGCATGAACCATCTTCCTGATTTCTGGGAATAAAAATTGCGGGTGGCATTGTAGTCGTTGCGGATTACGTCCTCGAAAATTGAAAGCCATGGAAAATCTTTTGGAAGGAGTCCAGAGATTGCGGACCAGAGCATACCGGATGTGACTTCATTCTGAGTGACCGTCAAGAACTGTATGTTGGTATACTCAACCCGGCAGTCAATCAGCTTGCCAGAATCATCACGGATGGCACTGACGACGCACACCGCCTGGGGAACAGCATTCAAAATCTGCTTGTAATCTAAAGAATCCTGCATAGACACTTTTTAAACTCCAACCCGCATCCAAACGGACGCAAAAATCTTTCATAGATCCCCTAGAACACCCCACAGCCATATTATACCCCACAATCCCCAAATTGTCGATAGGTACCCCGAAAAAAACCGGACCCGCATCAACAGGCCCGGTCAAAGTTTTTACCAAACTCCCTCGCTAGATTTTATCAAAATGAGAGAGCATCGCTTCCGTATCCTTTCCGCGAATCACACGGTCAACATAGTTTTTGGTTATTTTTGCAACAAGCGGACAAAGCGCAAGAACTCCAATCAGGTTCGGAATCATCATAAGGCCGTTGAAAGTGTCGCTCAAATCCCATGCAAGCTGGAGGCTCATCGTGCATCCGAAGTAAATCATCACCACGAAGACAATCTTGTAGATTATCTGGGTCTTCTCGCCGAAAAGATACTGCCATGCCGTCGTTCCGTAGTGGCTCCATCCAAGGACTGTCGAGAAAGCGAAAAGCAGAATTGCGATTGCTATGAATTTGCCGCCGAAGGGACCGAACACAGTGCCGAACGCCTCACCGACAAGACCCGCGCCCTCGTTTGTTGAAATCATTGCGCCGGTGTTGAGGTCAACGCATCCTGATGTAAGGACGACAAGAGCTGTAAGAGTGCAGACGATTATCGTGTCGGCGAAAACCTCGAAGATTCCCCACATGCCCTGCTGAACAGGTTCCTTAACGTTGGAGCTTGAATGGACCATGACAGAAGAACCGAGACCAGCCTCGTTACTGAACGCGCCACGCTTGAATCCCATTGTTATGGCCTTCTGTATGCCGTAGCCGATTATTCCACCGCCCGCAGCCTTGACACCGAACGCGCCCTTGAAGATTGCCGCGAACACAGCCGGAACAGCACCGACATGGGCGAATATGACAACGAACGCACCGATTATGTAAAGGATTGCCATGACCGGCACAAGTTTTTCCGCAACGCTGGCCACACGTTTAAGTCCACCAAGGATAACAACGGCCGCAATTATCACAAGAGCAATTCCCGTGACATACGGTGGAACATTGAAAGCAGCCTGCATGTTGCCCGCGATTGAGTTCACCTGGCTCATGTTTCCGATTCCGAAACTTGCAAGAAGACAGAACACACTGAAAATGATTGCGAGAATCTTTCCGACATGCTTGAATCCCCTGTAGCCTCCAAGACCGTCCTTCAGATAGTACATGGCTCCGCCGCGCCACTCTCCGCTCTTGCCCTTCCTGCGGAAATAGATTCCGAGCACATTCTCAGAATAGTTTGTCATCATGCCGAAGAGAGCCATAATCCACATCCAGAAAATGGAGCCGGGACCTCCCAGCATGATTGCGGTTGCGACTCCCACTATGTTTCCCGTACCGATTGTGGCGGCCATTGCAGTGCAGAGGCTCTGGAACTGTGAGATTGCCTTGGATTCTTTTCCGGTGTGCTTGGTGATATGCCTGTCGGAAAAAATCGCGCCGATTGTCTTTTTTATCCAGTGCGCGAAATGTGAAAACTGGAATCCTTTGTTCACACATGTCATAACAATTCCTGCAATAAAGAGCAGCGTAATTCCACCAACTCCCCACACCACACCATTGACGGCGTTGTTTACGTTTGTAACCGTCTCAACCACTGCGTTTGTAGTTGCCTCACCCATAAAGCGCCTCCGAAAAAATCGAGTTTAAAAAACAAAAGGCGATGCGGACAAAAGCTATCCTGCACATCGCCATTGATGCCTATAATGTTACCTTATTTAAGGAAGGTTTGTCAACTCCGTTAGAAAAATGCGTAAGACAAGTGCAAATCAAAAATAAACTTGGAAAGAGACATTCTAAACGAGCAAGCACTTCCATTCCCGACAGGAACCGCGTCAATCAGCATGGTGTGCGGAAAGCAGAACAATGCAATTTATATTGACATAAATTAAAGACAGTCCATCAAAAAGAAAACTATTCTGAAATCTGGAACGAGAGACCGCCCCACCACGACCAGCCCAGTCTCCCATCCTCGGAAGCCGTTATGCGGACAAGGACATAAGTGCTTGTAATCTGTTCGTCATCGACCCGGCTCACAAGCGACATCTCATAACATGCGTCGGCCTCAATTTTGTAGTGCGACAAAGCAAACAAAATCAGCTGCTCCTGCTCTTTTGATATTTTTTCAACCGTGTATTCTTCCGGTGATTTTGATTCGACAAGTTTTGAAGTTGATTTATCGAGAGTGTCGTACATATCTTCCATAGAAAGTTTACCGAGACAGGTCACCAGTATGTAGCTTCCGTCCGGCGATTCAATAACATGAAGCTGATCAGCGGAAAAGGCGGGGCTTAATGAAAAACAAAGAAAAGCCGCCAATAAAAAAATCATTTTTTTCATCTGCCACCTCCGGGATTTTTCTATCAAAGTCTAGTTGAAATTAGTGCTGCTGTCAATTTACAAACCACCGGAAAAGACAAGCGCAAACACAAAAATCGTGGTACAATAAAATCAAGGAGGACAAAAATATGTCAGATTTAGCTTTTGCGGAATTGGAAACGCAGGTAGAGACCTTGCCGATGTTTCAGATTATTAAGCTCAAAGAAAAAATAGACAGGATTGTTGCCCAGAATCAGAAAAGCGAATTTGAATTTGACAGCCTTGTTTGCCACACGGAACGCGCAGACCATGCCGACGAATATATAAGGAACATAAGGAATCAAAAAGAAATTTTTAATCAGGATGTTAAAATATGATTTTGAAATTAGGGAACCCCGAAAAACTTTAGTCCTTCGAGATTCCCATTTTTTTTAGAACTCAGCCAGAGTCCTTTCGATTCTTGCAATAGATTTTTCCACACCGAGAATCAGGATTGAACCAATCAAAGGCGGTGAAACCCTGCTTCCGGTTACTGCCATGCGGATCGGCATCATGAAATCTCCAAGCTTGACTCCAAGCTCCTCGGCATATTTTTTTGCAAGCTCCTCGCTGGCCTCATGATCAAGTGAAGGAAGCGCCTTGACAAAATCCTTTGCCTTGACCAGAACTTCTTTTGTCTTTGCCTCGTCAAGTTTTTTCGGAATGATGTCGGTCTTCGGTGGAACAGCCGGCTCTGTGAAAAGGAAGTGAACCATCTCCGCAGCGTCGGTAAGGAAATGAAGCCTCTCCTTGATCAAAGGCATGAGGTTCATGAGTGCAGATTTCACGTCCGCGCTCGTCATGCCCATGGATTCGTCCACGCACACAGGCTCACCATCAGCACCAAGTGCCACGCCCGAATACTCAGGTCCGACTTTAGGCTTGGGCTGCGGATTGTCCGGGTTGATTTCAAGGGTCGCGTCCCCGGTTCCCGTAATGAACGGAAGGGTCCACTTGTAAAGTTCCTCGTCCGAAAGAGAACGTATGTACTGGCCGTTGTACCACTCAAGTTTTTTGTAGTCAAATACGGCAGGGGCCTTGTTCAGTTGCTCCAGCTTGAAATTGGCGGCAAGTTCGTCAAGGGTGTACATGTCGCGTCCATCCTCGTAGCTGCATCCGAGAAGAGCGACGTAGTTGACTATGGCCTGCGGAAGATATCCCCTCGCGCGGAATTCGTTGAGCGATGTGGATCCGTGGCGTTTTGAAAGTTTTTTTCCGTCCGAACCGTTTACCATAGGAAGATGGCAGAACTCCGGGTGCTCCCATCCGAAACTTCTGTACATCTGCACGTGGAGAGGAGTTGAAGGAATCCATTCCTGTGCGCGCATGACGTGGGTGATTTTCATCAGGTGGTCGTCCACGATGTTCGCAAGATGATATGTCGGGAATCCGTCTGACTTCAAGAGGATTGGATCGGGGGAAATATCCTCGCACTTCCAGATGATGTCGCCCAAAAGATGGTCGTGGAATTTCGTCTCTCCCTCAAGCGGAACCTTAAGGCGGATTACATAAGGACAGCCGGACTCAAGTTTCGCCTTGATTTCATCCTGTGTCAAAAGACGGCAGTGGCGGTCATATCCCGGGGGCATCTTGTTTTCGGTCTGGATTTTTCTGATTCTCTCAAGACGCTCCGAGTCGCAGAAACAATAGTAGGCCTCACCCTTGTCAACCAGCTCCTGCGCATACTTTTTGTAGAGGTCGAACCTTTCGCTCTGAACGTAGGGACCATATTCGCCGCCCTTTTCACCGCCTTCGTCCCAGTCAATTCCAAGCCATGACATAGTGTCATAAAGATTCTGCACATATTTTTCATCGTAGCGTGTGCGGTCGGTATCCTCAAGGCGCAGGATGAATTTTCCGCCCTTGGATTTTGCGAACAGATAGTTGAAAAGCGCGGTACGTACTCCTCCGATATGCTGAAGCCCCGTTGGTGACGGTGCATATCTGACTCTAACTTCGTCGGACATTTTCTTCTCCAAAAAAATCTTCTATTTTATTTCGACCACCCATCCGTCGGGAGCCTTTTCGGTGCCCATCTGGATTCCGGTCAATGTTTCGCGAAGCTTTCCAAGCACAGGACCGATGCTGTCCATCCCGGCTGGAACGTTGATTGTCTTGTCGTGGTCAACAATCTTTCCGATTGGTGAAATGACGGCGGCTGTTCCGCAGAGACCGACTTCCTGGAATGACTCAAGCTCGTCGCGCCTTACCTGTCTTTCCTCAACCTCGATGTGGAGGTAGTCCCTCGCAACCTGAATCAATGAGCGGCGTGTGATTGACGGAAGTATGCTGTTTGATTTCGGGGTGACAAGCTTTCCGTCCTTTGTGACCAGAAGGATGTTCGCTCCACCGGTTTCTTCCAGATATGTGTGCGTAGCCGGATCCGTGTAGATGTTCTCGGCGAATCCGTTTTTGTGCGCGTCAACGATGTTGTGGAGGCTCATCGCATAGTTGAGTCCGGCCTTTATGTCTCCTGTTCCGTGCGGTGCCGCCCTGTCCAAATCTGACATGCGGACTGTGATTGGCTTTACTCCGCCCTTGAAATATGGTCCTACAGGGGTTACGAGAATCCTGAACTGATATTCATCGGCAGGCTTAACTCCGATGACCGCATTTGAGCCGAACATGTACGGACGGATGTAGAGTGTCGCTCCGGATCCATAAGGTGGAACATATTCGATGTTTGCCTTGACAGTGTCGATGACGGCCTTTATCCAGCGGTCCTTAGGGAAAACGGGCATCTCAAGTCTTTCGCAGGAATCCTTCATGCGGTCCGCGTTCAAATCCGGGCGGAAACATACGATTCTTCCGTCGGCGGTCGTGTAGGCCTTCAATCCCTCGAAACAGGTCTGGGCATACTGGAGAACACCGGCGCACTCGGAAATCGTAACCGTGTGGTCAGATGTAAGTGTGCCTTCATCCCAGGCTCCATTCTTGTAATTGGAAACGAAACTTTTGTTGGTTTCCATGTAACCAAAAGGCAAGCTGCCCCAATCAAGATTTTTTGCCATAATTCCACCTCTATAAAAATCCGCGGCAACGGACAAAAATATCCGCATCCGCTTTCAATTTGAAAATACCCTATCACTAATCGAGCGATTTTTCAAGCTAGGGAAACAGTGAATAATCCGAAAGCGGGTAGCATACCCTGTATGCTCATTCAGTGTTAACAATAACATCTGCAATTTCGCAGTAATTCCATACAGTATAAAGAATTACGAGAAATTGCCAGGAACCGATGATTAATGCCTCTTGTATTAATCATCGGTTTCCTAGATTATTCTTCAGAAAATCCCGCGCCAATCTGGTTCATCACCTTGAAGAAATTCGGGAAGGAGACGGAGCAACATTCGGCGTTTCTCACGTAGATTTTTTCGCCCTCGGGAAGTCCAAGACCCATGCAGGAAAGTGCCATCGCAACCCTGTGGTCGTCGTAGCTTTCAACCTCGCCCCCGTGGATTTTGAAATCCGGGTTTCTGGAGCCGTCCTTTTTGACCGGGGAATGTCCGTGGATAATCATGTAATCCGGCCCCTCCTCAATTTCCGCACCGAGTTTTCCAAGTTCTTCCTTCAAAACCGCGATTCTGTCGGTCTCCTTTCTTCTGCAAACTGCAATATCTTCTATATATATGGTTCCTTCCGTAAAACAGGAAACAGCCGCCACCGCACAGATTGCGTCAGGATAGCCCGAAAGATTTACGTGAAGCTCCCCGCCCGGAAGATTTTCAGTTGTAAGCCGCCCGATTCCGTCTTTTGATTTTTTCAATCCGCGTACTTCAAGAATCTCTTTTTCCTTGTCCCAGAGAATGTCCGCGCCAATCGACTTGAGCACTTCAACAATCGCGTCGTCTCCCTGTGTCCCGCTTCCGTCGATGTTTTCTATCACGATGCTGCTGTCTGTTATCAACGCGGCAACCAGCGGAAATGCAACGGCCTCCCAGTCGCTCGGAATCGTGCAGTCAAACGCCTTGATTTCGCCGGACGATTCGACACGGATTTTTTTGAAGTCACCGCTTATTGAAACCTTTGCGCCCATTTTTTCAAGCCACCTCTGCGTCATCGTAAGGTAAGGCGTCTCTTTTGGATCGGTAAGCTCGATTTCAAGAGGCTTTTTTAATTTGAGCGCGGTCATCATAAGGCCTGTTATGTACTGGCTTGATATGGAGCCCTCGGTGACTATCGGTTTCTGCGGATTGCACGGCCCCTTGATTATTAGCGGACATCCCTTGCTTCCCGGACGCGCGATATATGCTTCCGCACCCATCTGCCTGATTACATCGACGACATGATGCACGGGCCTTTTTCTGATGCTCTCGTCCCCTGTGAAAACCGACCATCCTTCCATGGTTGCCGCGACGGGCGAAAGAAAATAAAGAAGCGACCCGGAATTTCCCACGTTGACGACATCGCTCGGAAGGTGCAGTTTTTTACCCGCCCCCATGACAATCCAGTCGTTTCCGCTCTGGTTTTCCGTCTCAAGATTCAAATCCACCTCCGCGCCAATAAGTGGAACCGCCGCCGCCGTGCTAAGACAGTCCGCGCTTGGGAGAGGATTGTGTATGGTGGACGTGCCATCGGCAAGGGTCGCAAGAATCAGTGCGCGGATTGTGTGTGACTTGGAGCCGGGGACCGTTATATGTCCCGCAAGGCTATGACTTGTAGCTGTTATTCTCATGCGAGTATTCTATCACAGATTTGAAGATTTATAAACCGATTCATGCAGATGAAAAAAGCTCTCCATGCCGAAAATATGGATATGAGTTTGAAATCAGGCATAAAATCCAAGACCATTTATGGAAAGATTTATAGAAAACTTTTTGCGCTCGCATTTGTTCTGGGCATCTCAACGGCGGCTCACTCGCTTGAAATCTACAGGCCGTCAAATTTTGGGCTTATGGACGAAATCCCCTGCCTCCTGAAAATAACGGACGAGGATGGAAACGACGCATGGGACAAAATCATAAATATAAGCATATCCTGGTACGACAGCATGCAGTCCACCCCGCACTGGAGCCACACTTACTACGACGGATGCTTCACCGGCGGAGCGATTGTCCATCTTGAAATGCAGCGGGGAACATACAGGATTTCTGTCTCGACACCACCGGAACACCAGAGAAACTATCTGGAAAGCAACAGCGAGGAATGGACCTCCAATGAATTTGTCTACAGGACAGGCAGCCCCGCGCTTAAAGTGATTTTCATAAACCCGACCGCAAACCAGAACGGCTTTTATACAGGCGGATGGCACATAGACTACCGCGCACCCAGATACTACATGTACACAAAGCCCTACCGGCAGTAGATCCCCAACATGTTCCGCCAATAAATTTTTGTTATAAATATTTTCAGCAGCTTATTTCAGTAACAAACCGAAGATCCATTTGTTGTAGTTAATAGATTGCAAGAGCATATTTAGGTTAGGCAATCCAACCATTGCAGTTTTATTTCTGCATCCTCCTCTCCTTTAGCCCCGGCTGTCCATTGGATGGTCGGGGTTTTTTAGAGGTTCCCTTCAGTAAAAGAAATCGTCGCAAAAAAAAGAACCGCTCAACGAAAATAGAAAAATCTTCCATCCTCATTGTGCGGTTCCTTAGGTCGGGCAACCCGGATTCGAACCGGGGACCTTTACGTCCCGAACGTAACGCGCTACCAGCTGCGCTATTGCCCGAAAAAACATGCAAAAAAAGCAGGCTCAGAATAAAAAAACCACCCGAAGAAAATCGGATGGCTTAATCGGGAGTTACGGGGCTCGAACCCGTGATCTCCGGCGTGACAGGCCAGCGCGATAACCAGCTTCGCTAAACCCCCTGAATGGTGATACTATATCATCTTTGCTTTTCAGTGTCAATAAGCGGAGACAAAAAAATCAGAAAAATCTATCGGGCAGTATTTTTTTCTGTAAAAATTTATCCACCGAGCAAGGTCCAAATGTTGACACCGGTTGTATACAATGATAAAATTGTCGCCTATGCGGTATGCTGTCCTCTGGATTCTGCCCGCATGTATTCAAATAGGAAGGTTTTTTATCATGTCAGACGAATCAACAAAAGAAGTAAAGAATGTCAAAAATGAAAAAGAAGCAAAAGAAAAGAAGCCTAAGAACAACAACGGCAAAGCCAAGATTGGTGCGGTGATTGTCCTTGTGATTTCGGCGGTCGTATTCATTCCGACAGGAGGCTCCGCTGTAATCGAATCAATCAGGCAGAGCAGGAACACACCTGTTTTTGGCTCATATAAAGGAAAGAAAGTTGAGTACAAGGCAGGCTCTGATTTTGCGGCGAACGTTTCAAACCTTGCGCAGACCTACCAGAGCATGGGCTACGATGTGAACCAGCTTGGAAGCTATATATTTGAATCCGCTTTCGAGTCAACAATCCACAGCATGTACTACGAGGACGAAATTGCCAGAGCGGGCTATTCGGTTCCAAAGGCAGCAATCGACAGGGCAATTATTCCATACTTCCGTGACGAGAACGGGGAGTTCTCAAAGAAGCTCTACAACCAGACCGACGAATCAAAAAAGACATCCCTCCGTGCATCGGCAGAAGAGAGTCTCCTTCACTCACGCTACATCGATGACCTTTTTGGTTCCGACAATCTCTATGGACTCAAGTCGTCGTCAAAGGAAAACACATTCGTCTCATCAATGGGAAGCGAAAAACATGCGTTCCAGCTTGCCGCTTTCAGCACATCGGACTTGCCGGGCGACGAGGTTGTGAAGTACGCAAAGAGCAACCCGAGCACTTTCCGCCGCTACAATCTTTCAGCCGTCACACTTAGCGAAAAAATTGATGCCGACAACACATTGAAGCAGATCCAGAGCGGAGAGCTGACATTCGACAGCGCGGTATCAACCATTTCAGAAAAACTCTACACCGGCGAGGACGGAAAGATTTCCAACAACTACTACTACCAGCTGAAAAACACCATTCCATCAGAAACTGATTTGGCCGCAGTCACAGAGCTTTCAAGCGGCTCCATATCCGAGGTCATCCCGACAACAAGGGGCTACACAATTTTCCGCTGCGACGGAAGCTCCACGGATGCGGACCTTAGCCAGCAGGAGACTGTTGACGCGGTTCTTTCGTATATCAAGTCTTATGAAATCAGCTACATCGAGAACTACTACACACAGATTGCGAACAAATTCATCTACGACGTTTCATCGACCGAGCCAATCATAATCGACGTGTCGGATGGCGAGGAAGGACGTGTGCTTGATCCGAATGTACGCGCGGACCAGAGACTTATCGACGCTGGCGGTGAAAACATCGTGCGGCTTGACAAATTTGAGACCGCATGCAGAAACTACAACATCAAGTCCGTTGACGTTCCGGCCTTCCCTGTCAACTATGGAAACTCAGCTTTCTTTGACACAGTTCCAAGCGATGTCAGCGAACTCAGCTCGCTCTCATCAAACGCGGCAGCTTTCAAGACACTTTTCACACTCAAGGAAGGCGAGACCAGCCAGCCATTTGTTCTTGGATCCAACGTAATTGTCGCAAAGTGTGTGTCCATCACAAAGGACGAGGCAGTCGAAAAGGACGGATACGCGGCGCAGGCAAAGAACTACGACCAGGACAGCGCGACCAACGCAATCATGACATCAAAGGACGTAAAGAACAACTTCTACGAAACATACTACAAGTTCTTTGCAGGAAACTGATTGCCCATGGCAGATTGTCTCACGCAGAAGCCCCGTCTGGTTGCTACCGGTTCGGGGTTTTCTATTTTATACACGGTCGAATACAAGGGAAGATTTCTCTACTCAAAGTACAGCCCCACGCGCTCCATTTGTTCGATTGTGCAAAACATGGCAGCTCAGCCTTCGACCCTTGTTCTGGTCAATTCCCCGGCGCTTTTCTATGGACTTGTGGATTTGCTCCAGAAACTCCCCGACGACTGTGTTGTTCTCGCAGTTGAGGATGACGATAACCTTCTGGAACTTGCCCGCTCGTCGCTTGAAAATCTGAAAGAAAAAAATCCACGGCAAGATTTTTCGAGTGTACATCTTTTTTCAACAAAGCATCTTCTTGATTTGGACTCATTCATCCGGGAGGCAGTCAACACAGGCAAAATCAGACGCACGCTCTCCATTGATTTTTCTGCAGGAAAATCCTTCAACCCAAAAATCTACGAACTTGTTTTTTCGGCGGCACAGGAGATTGTCGCAACGTTCTGGAAAAACCGCGTGACCCTTGTAAAGATGGGACGGCTTTTTTCAAAAAACATAATGGAAAATCTAAAGTCGCTCGATTCAGGATTCAGGCTTTCGGATGTTGCACGCACGGTTGAAAAGCCAATTCTTGTTCTCGGGGCCGGGGAAAGTCTTGATTCAACACTCTCGCCCGCCTCCCCACTCTTGAGCCGGATTCTGGATGGAGATTTTTTTGTCATAACTGTTGACGCATCGCTCACGTCCGTTCTTGAAAGGGGAATAAAGGTTGACGCCACGGTTGGTCTGGAATCGCAGTTTGCAATCCAGAAGGCGTACATCGGAAGCCATGGATGCGGAACCGTTTTTTTTGCCGATTTATGCTCACGTCCACAGGTGCAGCGCATGTTCAAAGAAAGGACAGTCTGGTTTGCCTCCGATTTTGCTCCGGGAAAATTTTTGGACAGGATAAAAACTTTTCTCCCTGATTTCATTCCACCGCTTGGCTCCGTTGGTCTTGCGGCAGTCCACATAGCCCTTTCGCTCAGAAAAGATGATTCCGTCCCGGTATTTGTCTCAGGCCTTGACCTTAGCTACAGCATTGGAAAGACACACGCAAAGGACACGCCCGCCCACAAAGCCCGCCTCTCATCCTGCGGCAGGATTTTTTCTATTGACAATCTGGACGCGGCATTTTCACCGGCGGCATCGCTTGTCACAGGGAAGGACGGAAGGACCATGGCAACCACGCCTTCAATGCTTTCGTACAGGCAGAATTTTTTCAACAATTTTTCCGCATCAAAAAATCTTTTCGACATTGGAAAAAGCGGACTGGATTTGGGGATTCAAAAAATTGACGGAAAACAGGCGGAGGCTCTTTCTGAAAATGTTTTGAAAAAAATCAGGGAACGCACCGAATCGAGAGGAAAAACTTCTACCGACAAATCATCCACCGCAGAAAAAAACATGGCGGCAAAAATCTACCTGGACGAAGAAAGACTTGCGCTCACAAAAATCCGTGACCTGCTTTCGATGGGTGAAAAATCACAGTTCTTTGAAAAAGGGACCGGGCTTTCCTCGCAGATAGAAAATCTGCTGTCCGGACGCGAATATCTGTACCTGCATTTTCCAGACGGATACAGACTTTCGATGGACCAGGGATTTCTAAAAAGAGTCCGCGCTGAGATAGACTTTTTCCTGAAGGCGATGAAAGACTAGTTGTCCTCCTTCTCCTTGAGGACAGCAAGGAACGCGCTCTGGGGAAGCTCCACGTCACCCGCCATGAGCATACGTTTTTTACCGGCCTTCTGTTTTTCCAGCAGCTTGCGTTTTCTTGTGACATCGCCACCGTAGCACTTCGCAAGAACATCCTTCCGTACAGGGTTGACCGTTTCGCGCGCAATAATCTGGCTTCCAATCGCACCCTGGATTGCAACCTTGAACTGCTGTCTGGCAATCTCGCCCTTCAGACGCTCGCACACTGTCCTTGCCCTCTCGACCGCTCCCGGACGGTAACATAGCTGAGCCAATGCGTCAACAGGTTTTCCGTTAATCAGTATGTCAATCTTCACAAGGTCGGTGGGCCTGTAGTCTATAACCTCGTAGTCAAAGCTCGCGTATCCACGGCTGTAGGACTTGAGCTTGTCGTAGAAATCAAAAAGCACTTCCGAAAGAGGCATCTCGTATGTAAGCTCCACACGCTTCTCGTCAAGATAGTTCATGTTTTTCTGTGACCCGCGCTTGAGCCTGCACAGCTCCATGATTGGACCAAGGTATTCCGCCGGAGTTATTATGCTCGCCCTGATGTACGGTTCGCTCGACGACTCTATCTTCCCCTCGGGAAAGTCCGCCGGATTGTCAACGGATATTTCGTCGTGGCCCGCCTGCTTTACCTTGTACTCGACCGATGGTGCTGTAAAAATAATCACCTGGTCAAAATCCCGCTCAAGACGCTCCTGTATTATCTCCAGATGAAGAAGTCCCAAAAATCCGCAGCGGAATCCATTTCCAAGCGCAAGGGAGCTGTCCTTTTCGTAGACAAGGGATGCGTCGTTCAGTTTCAGCTTCTCCATGCTCTCCTTTAGCTCCTCGTAGTCGTTGGAGTCGATTGGATATATGGAAGAAAAAACAACCGGCTTGACATCCTTGAACCCGGGAAGAGGCTCCGAGGCTGGATTTGATGAAAGCGTAACCGTGTCACCAACACGAACGTCCGAAACAGTCTTGATTCCCGCAATCAGATAACCGACATCGCCGGCCTCAAGTGAAGGGGTCTCCTCGTAGCGAATCTTGAAAACACCGGTCTGCTCAACCTTGTACTGGACTCCGGAGCTCATAAGAACAATGCTGTCACCGCTTTTCACACGACCGTCAACAATCCTCACATGGACAATGACACCCCGGTACTCGTCGTAGTGGCAGTCAAAAATCAGAGCCTTGAGCGGGGATTCCGCATTTCCCTGTGGCGGTGGAAATTTTGTTACAATCGCCTCCATCAAATCATCAATGCCCTCGCCAGTTTTTGCGGAAACAAGCATGGCATCGGAGGAATCAAGGCCAAGGTCGTGGTCAATCTGGTGCTTCACGCTTTCGACATCCGCGCTCGCCAAATCAATTTTGTTCACAACGGGGACTATGGCAAGATCGTGTTCCAGGGCCATGTACATATTGCTGACGGTCTGGCTCTCGACCCCCTGTGTGGCATCAATCAAAAGAAGCGCACCCTCGCAGGACGCAATCGCACGGCTGACCTCGTAGCTGAAATCAACATGGCCGGGTGTGTCAACAAAATTCAGCTCATAGTCGTGTCCATCCTTCGCATGGTAGGGGATTGTCACCGCCTGACTTTTTATGGTGATTCCGCGCTCCCTTTCTATGTCCATGTTGTCCAGAATCTGATTCATCATCTGGCGTTCCTCAATAATCTTCGCCTTCTGGATTAGCCTGTCCGCAAGTGTCGATTTTCCATGATCGATGTGCGCCGTTATACAGAAATTCCGTTTATATTTTAGCTCTACCATTTTTTCCTCTCAATTAAAAGTACTGGGAACCGTCAAGGCTTGCGGCAAGTGTCATGCCGTAATCAATGAATCCCTTTTTTTTGTTTTTTGTATAGATTCCAACCTGAAGTACAGACTTGTCTTCGCCAGGCTCGCATTGCAAAATCTGGACCGGGTCTCCCTCGCTGAATCCCGCTGTGTCAGCCGAAGAATTTTTTATGACCTTCTTCACTGTATACAATTTCTTGTTTGTGGTCGAACTTCTGACAAGCTCCATTCCCAAAATCGGGTACAGCGCGGACGAAATCAGGTCGTGGGTGTAAAATGTGTAGCCAGGATTTTCTGGCCTTGACGAAAGATAGACCGGGAAAGTTTTTTTTCTGCCCGACTCAGGATTTTCAGCCGTGACACGGACAATAGTTCCTTCCATTTTTCCAAGCAGATAGAGATGGAGAGCGTCCACCGAATCAACAGGGGAACCGTCCATCGCCGTTATAACATCCCCCTCACGAAGCCCCGCAAACGAAGCCTTTCCGCCCGGCATCACGTAGAGGATTTCCACACCCTCGTTCTTTGCGCCGGAACCGACCATGCGCCTTGTCTTTCCGAATGCCTCCATCCAGCCGTGTGTCCTTTTCCCACCGCCAAACAGAAAGGCAAGCTCCGCCTTGAGATATTCAACCGGTATGGCAAAGTTCAGTCCCTGGTAGTTCTGCACACCGGCAAAGACCACCGCCTGCACCCTGCCCTGGTCGTCAATCATGGGTCCACCGGAATTACCCGGGCTTACCGCGGCATCAATCTGGAAAACCTTGCCTAAGGAAAGAAGGTCCCTGTCCGTTGCCGATACAATTCCACCTGTGAGAGTCCTGTCCAGACCAAGCGGCGAACCCATCACATAGATTTTGTCACCAATCTCAAGATCCGAGCTTGTCCCGAAAGTAAAAATGTATGGAGCGTCAACCTCGGTCTTGATTAGCGCAAGGTCCATGGTCCTGTCGTATCCAACAACGCGGGCCGGAATCCTTGTGTCAGGGTCCTCCGCAAGTTTTATATAGAGACGTGCGTATCCGTTGTAGGTCGGGTCAACGCAGTCCGAGATTACATGGTGGTTTGTGATTATAAATCCGTCGCGGGTGATGAAGAATCCGCTTCCAAGAACAGTGTCCTTGTAGCCAACCCCGCCCTCAATCTTTATTCCCTTGTCAACAAAAATTGTGACGGTTCCCTTTATCATCTGGGAGGCCTTCTGGTTCTGCGCAAGGTATTTTTCAATCGGCATGGATGATTCCACCAAAGCCGAAAGCTCCGATGGACTCTTTTCAAGGGCCGAAACTTTTTTGCTTCCCGCAGCGACAAGGGACTCGTACAGCCGAATCGCATCCAGATATTTTTTTTCAGCAAGCGAGGACTTGTAAAGGTCCACCACCAGATTCTCGCACTCCGCAAAAACCTCGGCGGTTCCTGAAATGTCGGGGGCATTCTCAACAAGAACGGTGGAACGCCACAGAGCCTCGACAGGATTTTTTTTCGCAAGACTTTCCACGGCCCTTATCTCATCCCTGACCACATCCTCCTGGCTGTAGTTGATTGAAGCGTAGAGCCGCTCGGTCTCGTCGGTGCTGCCACAGGAAAAAAAGGACATGGACAGGACGGCACAGAAGAATGTACCGACCAGCTTCCTGACGACTCTTTTTTCCAGAGTGAAAATCTTCATCAAAAAATTCCTTGGACCACGGGACCGCTAGTCCTCGATAATCATGCCAAAATTATGCTCGCCAATCCTTACAGCAAGCACACGGTGAACCTTGTCGCTGACAATCACAGTTCCGCCTTCATTTGCGTTTGCGTTGAGGGACTGGAGCGCAAGCCGTGTCAGAGAGAGCGTTCCCTTTTCGCCAATCCAGTAGAACCTGTACGTGTCGTCCTCGCTGATTGCGAATTTTTCAATGGCTGTGTACACAGATGTCGGGACCCCGTTTTCAAATACCACGTGGACAAGGTTGCTATCGTTGTCAAAGAACATGGACTCCTCGACCACCGGAGAATTTTTTTCATCCTTGGCAGCAGATTTTTTGACGTAGCGTATATCCCAGCTTCCGTCGCCGTCAATGTCCCAGGAGCTTATCTTTCCATTCCTCGGAAGATATTCCTCCGTGAAGTCCGGGATTGAGTCCCTGTTTCTTGTGTCAACCTGTATCATGCGCAGATAGTATGGAGCCGCGTCCGACGGAAGTCCAAAGAGATTGACCATTATCTGCCTCTCGTCTTCCAGCGAGTGAACCTCCATGTCGCCATCCTTGTCCACGCCATAAAACTCCGTAGTCTCAAAAACACCGTCGCCGTCCGCATCAACCACGCGCAGAACCGGGTTTCCGTTTTCAAATTCCGCAAGAGCGTAATCAACGTTTCCAACCCTGTACCTTGCGCTGTGAATCTTTCCCGAAAGAACGGAGAATGTTATGGTCGCATTCTCCCTCTCGTTTGAAAGCACAGTAACCGACGAAGCCGCGTTCATAAGCTGCTGGCTGCCAATCGCCCCGGACGAATCAACATCGTCGTTCAGAATCGGGAAGTAGAATGAGGAGCCAGTCACCTTCAGCACGTCAAAGTCCACCGCCATATTGAATGGAGACCAGTTCAGTCCACCGGGAACAAGGCTGTAGCTTTCGGTGGTCCTGCCCTTCGCGTCATGGATTGCAACGGTCCTCAGGCTTGGAAATTTTCCCCATGTGAAATCCATGTTGGCGGAGTAGATTGTACCCGAGACAGGATTTCCATAGTCGCAGACCGCGCTCCACTCGTAAGAGCCGTCCTGGTTTTTGTCATAATACAGAGTCTGGGGACGGCCCCTCTGGTACTGGACATAGAGGTTAACAATCTTGTCGCCGTCCGTGTCCCTAGTCATTGCGCCGTTGTATGCGTTTAGATATGAGACCGCCTTTTTTTTGGTTCCATCATCTCCAAGTGCCGAGAGGAAAGAAAGAAGGTCCTCATAGGAAACGGTGCTGTCCGCAAAGTCACATATATAGTCAAGGGCCTCGCTTTCGGTGAAAAGTTTGTCTTTCATGGCCAGGAGCGCGAATTTTGGATGCCTAAGCCCCCTCGCCCTGAACGACTTCATCATAACAAGCCGTGTCCTCTGGTCCGCAAAAGGCATTGCGATAACCTCAAGCTCCGTTGTGGCGGTCGTGGAGTTTCCATCAAAATATCCACCGGAAAGCTCCATTATCTGCGAAATGAAAAGTTTTGATATGCGTGAGACATCCGCGTTCGCAACATCCGGATTCTCATAAGTGAAAAAAAGCAGGGGGAAACGTATGTCGTTCGGATACAGCTTTCTCGCCGCATCGATTTTTGCTCTTGCGTCCTCCATTTTTCCCATGCGGTAGAGGGCCTTGGTTCTTATGTACTCCGCGTCGGCAGAATAGACATAGGGACCGTTGACGAATGCGGGATTGTTGAAGTCGCGACCGTTTCCATCAAGAACGGCGGAAACATCTCCATAGCGCCCGGTGTCGCAGAGTATGTCGGCGTAAAGGATTCTTGCGGCGTCCCTGTTGTAGTCAAGCCATGTCTGCTCGTTTATCGCCCGCTCCACGTATCCACCGACAACAGCCTTGGTCTTTCCCTGGTTGTTCTCGGCAACGGCAAGCATGTACCACAAATCGGAAACCGTGTCGTCGTAGGTAAGACCCAAGGAAATCTGGGCCTCCACGGAATGCCAGTCGTTCTGGGCGGCATAGCTTTTCGCAAGGTTGAGACATCTGAGGGCTGTCCGCCTGTTGGCCATTCTCGCGGAATCATCAAGCGGATCATTGTAGTAGCCCTGGGCAAAAATCTGTCCGGAAATCAGAACCAATGCCAACGAAGAAAACAAAACCGACAAAAACCTTCTTTTCATATCCTTTCCTTAGAGAATCAAATGATGGTCCTCTGTTAATTTTCGATGGTTTTTCCAGACATCAACAGTTGGAAAAGACCAAAAACTTCAATTTTCAAAACCTGGGTGCGACGGATTTCCAACTATCCAGTCCTTGAATCCAAGCGGCGAACCAAGCACTGCGGACAGCCTCTGGTCCACGGTGGAAAGCTCCTGCACAACCGGAACCAGATTCTTCGTGTCGCCCCTGCACTTCCAGTCGTCCAGAATTTTTGACACGGCCCTGAATCTTCCGTCGGAAGTCAAAATCGAGTCGTCAATCTGCCTGCTCCTGAACATAAATGGAAAACAAAGATTCGGCATTGAGATTACAGTTCCACCGCCAGAGTCGCATGAGAGGCTGAGCAAAACGTTGTCCCCCGAAATAAAGACCGAAATCCCCCAGGGACCAGCGGACCAGACACCCGGTCCATCTATTATAACAGAAAAACCAGATTCTGTCGCCTGTCCATGATATTTGGAAAGAAAAATCCTTCCGCACTTTTTTTCCACGCTGATTCCGGCGGCATTGTCCCTCCATCCATCCATTTCACCCGGCGCGACGCGGCATATTGAATCGACAAACCTGTAGGGAACCCTCGCCCCCGGTCCAACCAGATTCAAAGCCCTGTAGACCACCCGGCGGCGGATTGCCATTTCCAGAAGCGAAAACTCTTCCGAATCAAAGGAGCATGCCCCTCCACCGGACTTGAACAAAATTTTTTCAAGGGAAGAGCCTGCCACGTCCTCGACTACAAAGGAATCCTCCCGCAGCTTGTTTGAAAGGCTGTAGACGCTGCCCCTCCACCCCGGAAACTCACTGTCCAGCACAGGAATGATTTTGTGGCGGATTTTGTTTCTGAGCATGGACGTGTCAAAATTGGTCATGTCGGTCCTGAAATCCACGCCCCTTGCCGAAAGATATTTCTCTATGTCGCACCTCGAAATCCCAATCATCGGACGCAGAAAAAAATCCCGCGCCGGTGGAATCCCCGAAAGAGAAACCGAGTCGCCCCCCGAAAGGAAACGCATAAGGACTGTCTCAATCTGGTCGTCCATGTTGTGAGCAAGACAAACATAGTCCAGGGCGAACTTTTTTTTAAAATCACCGAAAACCCCGTACCTGAGCCTGCGCGCGGCATCCTCCATTCCACAGCCAAAGACAGATGCAGTCTCGTCCACCTTTCCACGCGGGATGTCAACACGAAAACAGTCCACCCCGAGCTTTTCACAGTAGGACTGCACAAAACCAGCGTCCCCCTCTGTCTGCTCTGCCGGACGTATGTTGTGGTTGACGGTCACGACACGCAGCTCCATGTTTTTCGGGAGGACATGGGAAAGGACAGTCAGCATGGCGATTGAGTCAGCCCCTCCGCTGACCGCTGCACCAATTTTCAGTGGCAGAGAAAAATCCAGACCAAAACTTTCAAGCCTGGAACGGAGTCCGTCCTCCACATCCGAAAGGATTTTGTTGTTTTCTTCCATAAAATAAAACTGAATCCAGGGCATCCCGAAAAACTCATTTACAATAAATTTTTCGAATGCCTGTCGAGTTTAAAAGCCTGAAATTGCAGACCTTTAAACATCTCATTTTCAAAGTTATCTCCGTTAAAAAAAATTGTGGGCCTTTAAAACAAAAACAGCCCCGGAAAAAACCAGGGCCGCCGTACATGTCATTGATTAACGCTTTGGTGGTGCGATTGTGACAACCAGTGACTCAGGATTTGAAAGAACTGTCACCTTGTCTCCCAGATTCAGGTCCTTTATTGCAAGCTTTCCACCAATATCCAGTCCAGAGACGTTGGCAGAAACGAACGCAGGCATGTCATCAGGGAGCGCCTTGATTTTTACGTCAGGCACGTGCTTTACCATGAATCCACCCTTGAGAACACCGGCCGGGTTTCCTTCAAGACGAATCTTGAGAACCGCTGTGATTGGCTTGTTTCCGCTCACGATATGGAAGTCCGCATGGAGATTCTTGTCGGTCTTGATGTCGTACTCTGTGTCGGCGATATAGGCCTTGTTGTCCTGTCCGTCAATCTTGAGGTTGATGAGCGTTGTCTTTGTGATTGAGCGCCACACCTTTGAAAATTCAGCCGCACTGATTTCAAGCATCACAGATTCGCCCTTCTCGTTATATGCTACTGCAGGAATGTTTCCCGTGGCACGGATTTTTTTTGCGGCAGACTTTCCAGCCACACTTCTTGTCTTTGCGTTGATTACAAACTGTTCCATATTAAAAGCTCCTTTGCTTATGGTCGCACGGATTTACCGGCACCTTTTTTTTAAAAACTGGGACGGCTGGATTCGAACCAGCGGAATGACGGCACCAAAAGCCGTTGTCTTACCACTTGACGACGCCCCAAAAATTATTTGACCCGCCCAAAAACAAATGTTCCCGGGCCGGTCCAGTCTGCAATTTTACTCCGCAGGACTGCTGCTTCCCTTCTCGAATTTTCCAGAGTTGTAGTCGTCGATTATACGGCTCTGCAGCTCGTTGCGGAACTCCGGGTTGATTGGATGGGCCACATCCACGTAGACACCCTCGCTGTTTCTGCGGCTGGGCATGGCCACAAAAAGACCTGTTTTTCCCTCGATAATCTTGATGTTGTGGACAACAAAGCAGTCATCGAAAGTCACGGTCACATAGGCCTTGAGTTTTTCATCCCCATCCACCTTGCGAATCTTCAGCTCTGTAATTTTCATAATAAACCCTCCTGGACTCACACAAGCACGGTCCGCCAGTCGCGGTCAAGACGACCTTTTGCGAACTCAGCCCTGTCTCTGTCCTCAAACACGCCAAACACCGTGGAACCGGAGCCTGACATATCAACAAAATCGGCCCCCGAAGTTTTTACAGCATCCAGGACATTCAAAATCCTTGGAAACTTTTGCCCAACGGGAACGGTAAAATCGTTCACAAACGTCCAGTCCCGCACAGGTCTTCCGTAAATCTCAGCAAGACTCTCATCCCCACTCCGCCGCCTTGTTCCAGCCATATCGACCAGACCGTAAGCCATGGGTGTCGGAACAGTCTCACCCGGGAAGACCAGTAGAACCGAAAAATCATTCCTCGGCTCCAGAGGAGAAACCTGTTCCCCCCTGCCACCAACCAGAGCTGCGAACCTCTTTTCCATGGAACCGTCTCCAGCTTCTGAAAACTTGGCCCTGGAAAAAAAATAAACATCGCTTCCAACCTGCGCCGAAATCTTGTCAAGATCGGATTCGGTCAAACGTGTGCCAAGCATTGTGTCAATGGATTTTATAAAAGAAGAGGAATCACTGGATCCGCCCCCCAATCCACCGCCGGCAGGGATTTTTTTGTCCACAGTAACATGGACTCCCCTATCATTGCCAGTCAGCACGCAGAAAGCTTTGTACGCCCTTGAAAAGGTGTTGTCATCGGGAAGCTGAATTCTCCGCTCTCCCACGCAGTCCACAACACAAGTATTCCTCTCATCAAGCCCGTCGCAAAGTTCAACAGTCACAAAATCGCAAAGAGCGACGGTCGTAAAGATACTCTCGATGTCATGGTAGCCGTCATCCCGCCTTGGAAAGACCCTGAGTCCCAGATTTATCTTGGCCGGGGCGGAAACAGTCAAACCTTTTCGCATACGTCGGACAATATATCAAAAAGATTTGCGAATGTCAAACGGAACACACCAATACAAGCACTTTAGCGGACATATTTTTGAACTGCGGATTCAATACTTTTTTGGACATCGATTTTCAGACGCTTATGAACCTCTTCCGCAAGCTCATCAATAAAATCCCTCCGACTCGAAGCGATAATGTTTTCAGGACATTCAGTTTCGTCAAAAAGCTGGACAGGACGTATGCCGAGGACCTTTGCGATCTTATCAATTATCTCGGGCGGTGGAAATGAACTTTTGTTTTCCAGCTGGTTTATGTAATTCATGCTCATGTCAATTTCATAGGACAGCTTCTCCTGCGAAAGATGATTCTGCTTCCTATAAAATCTGAGGTTCCGAATAAAAATATCTCTCAATGCTTCTGCCATTTTTACAGAATGAATGTTATTCCCTTTTAAAATTACATATTTATTTTGTGTTATTTAACATTGATATTGAAATCCTCCGTAAAATAATGTAATATTACATTAAAATCCTGTTGTTAAAGGTTGTTTTATAAAAAAACAACGCTAAAATAATGACGGATTTTTGAATTTATAAAATCTACTGATTAAATCTTAGGAGGATTTCTTATGAAAAAATTATCTTACAAACTTACCCTGTGTGTTTTGACCATTTTGATCATATTCCTAGCTTCCTGTTCCAACACAGTAAACGGAAATTCCAACACAAAAACATGGGCAAATATATCAAACAAGAGAGACCTGATCGGAACATGGCAAGCTGATTTTTATGCAAATGGCGCACACGACACAAACACAATTTATGTAGGATCAAATTGTGCAGGGTACTTACGAATGGAAGAAGATTATTCCGGCACAGCACAGGAATATCAAAATAATATTCCAGCCATTATTAGTACATTACAAAACAGCGGATACACGTGCACAAACAATACGGCTAATAAGAAATTTACAGCTTCAATAAACTTTACCTCCGCAGACCTGGACACACTTATTTCAGTCGGAGAAATGCAAATAAATTCATCAAAAAATAAAATCAGAATAACATCCGTAGGCAATACAGCGGAATATGTAAAGCAATAAAACTCATCTCCAAATTAGGCCTATTCGGAAGTTTTGTTTCTGAATAGGCTGATCATAGAAAAATTTCAAATGATGCCCCAATTTGAATATTTGTTAAAAAATCTGTACAGCTTTCGCATAACATGCAGGACTATTACCGTGTTTTGAGCTCGCCAAACATGGTTTCACAATGATAAGAGCAATGGATTTCCGCTGCACAGGAGCGCTGCCTCTCAGAAAAAACCTTCACTCAAGAATCCATTTCCATGCAGGGACAACGTTTATTTCAAGTCCGTTATACACAACCGTTTCTTCGGTGTCCTTCGAGATTACAAGGCATTTTTTCAGCTCATACCGATTGCTTAAACTGTAAAGCGCGGATAATTCCCGTTTCCTCGTCTCATCATCGGAAAGGCTGTAGCAGACTTGTATTGCCGTTTTTTCTTCCGGGATTACAAAGTCAACTTCAAAATCCTGTGACCGGTAAAAATAAAATTCATATTTCTTTCTAAACAACGTTACCGCCACAAGATTTTCAAGAAGCGAAGTGTCAGAATCAGTAAGAAACAAATTTAGAATCCCGTTATCCGTTATATAATATTTTTTTACTGACTCCCGCTCTGCAAGTTTTGCAAAAAGATTTTCCACATGAAAAATCAGCCACGCTTCTTCCGCATAAGATAAGTATTCAGCGACAGTTTCAGCTTTCACTTTTGAACCGCACGAGGAAATGATATTTGAAAGGCGCGTATAGGAAGACGGCTGCTTCACGCCTTCCGCAATTTTTTTTATGAGAAGCTTGACGGCTCTTTCGTTTCTAATTTTGTAGCGAGAAATCAAATCACCGAAATAAATCTTATTGTACAGATTGGAAAGCCACATCCTTTTTTCAGCCCCCTGAGCGTAATGAAGTTCAGGAAGTCCGCCGTTATAAAAATATGTCTCAAATCCGCGCACGATTTCGTTTTTATCACGGATAACTGAAACCGGATCAACTTTTATACCGTCCACGGAAAGCTGTTCCTTAAAAGAAAAGGGGAACACATTCTGCACAAGAAATCTTCCGCCAAGAACAGTGGCCATTTCTTTTGAAAGCATTTTCGCATTGCTTCCAGTTATATAAACCGAATACTTGGTGTCAGCAAGCCGCCGCGCAAATTTCTCCCATCCATCCACATTTTGAATTTCATCAAGAAAAATAAAAGGCTTGTAGCTGAACATTTCTGAATAACATTGCAACAGCTGGTCCAGATCAGAAAGCTCAATGCCATCAAGACGGTCATCCTCAAAATTGAAGTAAAGCATTTCGTCAATCAAATGCCCCCGGCTGATTAAATCATGGATGCACTGAAAAAGAAAATAAGATTTCCCGGCACGGCGAAGCCCCACAAAGATATAATTGAAATTCATTTGAATTTTTATATCCCGGGGGATCAGCGTCGTCGATTGCACAAAACGCTGGTTTTCGAGAATAACTTCTTTTATTCTATTCTTGCTGATGCTCATGATGACAGTATAGCCGATGATTCTGGGAAAATCAACAAAATCTCCCCCTATAGAGTGACAAATTTTCTAAATTTCTCCCCTTATAGAGGGATTTGTTTAAAAACAAAGGCACAGAAACAAGCCG
>DGGQ01000198.1 GCA_002392275.1 Treponema sp. UBA3870 | reverse complement strand
CGGCTAAAGCAAAAAACTTTTTCATGTTGACTTTCTCCTTTGTCATTGTATGCGTCTTGAATCTAAAACAAAAAACACAAAAAATAGTAACATCTATTATCCGGCTTGTCAAATTTTTGGGGATTCCAGAAATAACACAATGTTTGTAAAAAATCTTTGCCTTTTGGCGGATTCGGTTGTATACTTTATTTAGTGGCAGTTTGCTGCGTATAAAATCAAACACAAAGGAGTACACAGTATGAATAAATCGGTTTCAGCGCAGGGATTCAGTTTGGATAAGGACCAGAATGAACTTATCGAACAGAAGCTCAAGAGAATTGCCTATGCGGAAGAGCTTATCGTTGATTTGGCTTTGAGGGTAAAGGAGGACAAGAAGTATTATTTCGATGCGACAATCAATTTCCGTTGGGGAGCCTCGGCACATGTGTCGGCGGACGACTTTGATTTTGCGGCCTCTTTGAATAAACTTATGGACGTTCTTGACGTTAAGGTTAAGAAGGAGAAGGACAAGATTCAGGAAAAGAAGTAGGAATCTTTCGGAATTGATTCGAGCGGAAGGGATGCAACCCTGACTGCAATATCCATTAAGACTTTGCACCCCGTAGCTTGCTGCGGGGTGCTTTGATTTCTATGTAAAATTTGGGACCCAGCTGGTTTTGGCTGGTGACTTCAATGTTCACCGTTCCATTTCCGGCGTTTTTTTTAACTTTTTACCTATTTATATGTTTTCTAAAATGGATTTTTACATTATCATGTCAAGCTAAGGAAACAGTGAATAATTCGAAAGTTGATTATTCGCTGTTAACAATAACATCCTAAGAGGTTCTTATGAAAACAAAATTGTTCAAGCTTTTGCCCTGCGCTTTGGGGCTGATTTTTTATGCTCTGCCGGTTTTCTCACAGCCAGTATTGGTTGATGCTGACAGCAAGATTGAGTACGCGATTGAGTGGCACCTGAACGGAGGTACACAGAATCCCGCGAACACGGACACATACACGGCGGAGGACGGGTTGGTTCTTGCCGCTCCCACACGCTCCGGCTACACTTTTGACGGATGGTATGCAAATGCAGATTTGAGCGGTGAAAAAGTGACTTCCATCCCAAAGGGTTCCATGCAGAAAAGGACTTTCTATGCAGGCTGGGTAATCACAAAGGACCAGGCCATAAAGATAATGCAGGAAGAGATGGTCACGGTAATCCCCAAGGGAAAAAAGACGAACCTTGACGATTTTGCCGGAACCAGCGGAACCCAGGTAATAAACGCCTACCAGATTGCCAAGCACGAGATAACCCAGGATGTGTACATGGCGGTCATGGGAAAAAATCCTAGCAACTTTAAGAACAATCCCGCAAGCGGAGAAGTGCAGGAAAAGCGTCCCGTGGAAAGGGTGAGCTGGTATGACGCAGTGTATTTCTGCAACAAACTGAGCATCCTTATGGGACTTGCGCCTGCATATTCGGTAAATGGAGAAACTAATCCTGAAAATTGGAATTATACACCGAATGAAGGAAATTACTTTTACTCTGATGTAAGCTGCAACTACAGTGCCAACGGATTCCGTCTTCCGACCGAAGCTGAATGGGAGATGGCAGCCCGCGGTGGAGTTGCCGGTGGATGGAATTATGAGTATTCTGGAAGCGATAGTATAGGTGATGTTGCTTGGTATTACTATAATACAAATTATGGCGATGACGATGATGGTACCCACGAAGTAGGAAAGAAAAAGCCCAATGCGCTGGGGCTCTACGACATGAACGGAAACGTATGTGAATGGTGCGACAGCAAATGGTCTTCGTCTTCATCTGAACGTGTTTACCGTGGCGGTGGATACTATACCGAAGGCTACGGCATGGGTGTTTCAAAACGAGACGGTGAATCCCCATACTATAGAAGTGAATACCGTGGTTTCCGTGTAACCTGCACCGCTTTTTAAGATTCTCCCATAGAAATCAGATTTTGCCGTGATGGAGTGTGCTGGTGGACATGAAATTACGGCGGAATCTGGTTATGGAAATGTGTGCTACCTCCTTCGCTAGGATAAAGAAATGTTAAACAAACGGATTTGCTCAAAACTAACGTTTTTCGCTAGTGAACGACGTTAGCAGTTAACTAGGCTACGCCAATCCGTTTGTTAAGTTTAAAAGGAGAATGTCAATGAATTTTTTTCATTCCGATTTATCCGCATTTTCCTTCGGGAATGCCTTTTCTTCAAATTCATTCACCGGGAGCGGCTTTGAAAAATAGAATCCCTGGATAAGGTCGCAGTCTTTTTGCGCAAGAAAGTCAACCTGCTCGCGAGTCTCTATTCCCTCGGCGACTATCCTCATGCCAAGTTTTTTCGCAAGCGCAATCGTGTCGCCGACAATAAGGTTCGAGCGGGACAAATCCTCCACGCCACGGAAAAACTCCGCGTCCAGCTTGATTATGTCCAGCGGAAGCTCCTTCAGCGAGTTGAGCGATGAATATCCCGCGCCAAAGTCGTCCATCGAAAGCTTGAATCCAAAATCCTTAAGCCGCTTGACTGTTTCAAGAAGGGTTGCCTTGTCGTCAAAGAAAGCGCTCTCTGTAAGCTCCAGCTCAATGTATTCGTATGGGACACTCCACTGGTCAACTATTGATTTGATATGCTCGGCCAAATCCGGAGTAGCAAAATGCGCGCGGGAAACGTTCACGGAAATGGGCACGACCTTTTTGCCTTCGGAAATCCATTTTGCCTGTAGCTTGCAGACTTCGGAAAGCATGTAGTCGTCCAGCTTCAATATGAATCCGTTTTTCTCGAACAGAGGAATGAAACTTCCAGGCGATATGAAACCAAGCTCCGGGTGGATCCACCGGACAAGAGCCTCCGCGGCGTCCAGGGTTTCGTTGTGTGCGGAATATTTTGGCTGGAGGTAGACCGAAAACTCATGGCCAGCTATGGCCCTCTCCATGTCGTCCTCAAGATGCCGCTCCCAGACCGTGTTTTCCTTCATCTTCTGGTCGAACCATGCAATCTCGTTCTGGGCCTTGGTCTCTTTTGGCAGCGCAAGGGCAGCGTCGTTCAGAAGATTTGACATGTCGCTCCTCTTGTCTGGAACATGGCAGATTCCGGCGGAAAAATTGAGGTGGGAATCTCCTTCAATCCTGCTCAGTTTCTCAAGCATGGCGTGGATTCTTTCTGTAAGCTCGTCTTTGTCTCCATAGCAGAGCAGCATAGCAAAATCTGCGTCCTCAAGATGGGAAACGATTTCCTTTTTTCCGAGCATCTTGCGCATCGAATGGTCAAGGGTTTCCAGAATGTTTTCGCCCTTCTTGATTCCGTAGGCGGTGCAAAGGTTCCTGTATTTTTCAAGCCGGATGTGGACCACGGCATAATTTTTTCCCTGCCTTTTTATCAGCTTCGCGCCCCTCTGCAAAAAATAGCTCCGGTTCAGTCCGCCTGTCATCGGGTCGGTGTAGAAAAGATGGTTGATTCTTCGTTTTTCCGCAAGCAGAGAGAACAGTGTCACAAACTCAATGACTATGCAGACTATAAACTCGAAAGTCACAAGCACACCAAGAAAACCGAGTATGTGCTGGTGCATGGTCGTTATTATGAGGGGAGTGCAGATTAGTACTGAAAGTCCTGGAACATCGGTCCTGTACAGAGAGTAAAAATTGATTCGGGACTGCTCCTTTGATGCCCAGTTGGATGATTCTTCATCAATCAGAGCGTTTATGCTCAGGGCCTTGAAAAACTGTCTCAAATCAAGCCCCTTCCCGAAGCCAAAGTTTATACCCACAAGAACGTTGTCCTCCGATGAGTAGATTGATTTTGCATTATTTTTGAAAAAGGGGGACCGCGTGGTTATAATCCTCGGGTCAAAATCATCCTCGTTCAGTCCGGCGACAGGCATGTTTGTCTCGCTATCAATAAGGAAGATTTTTTCAACGGTGGGCAAATCCTTTTCCTGATTTTTTAGACGCTCGAGCAGTGGGGCGTTGTTTTTTTCCGACCAGTTTTCGTTGACCGTAGAAAGAACCGTCTCGCAGTCCGTTACCATTCCCCTAAAAGAGTCCTGCATCGCGACCAGTATCACCAACAAACCGATGATGATGGAGAACGCAAGTATTGCCGCCTCGGTAAGAATCTGCTTGAAAATCACCGGCAGAACCGAAACCCTCTTGAGACGCTTAATCTTTTTTTCCTTCTTCCTGCTCATGGATTAACCTTCCAGTATTTCCTTGGCCCGTGTTGATTTGAATCTGTTATTTCTGCGCTGAGTTTTCCAGTGCCTTGGCCTCTTCAGCTTCCTTTTTGGCTTCCTTTTTGTCCTTGATGTCAGCGAATCCGATGAACACGGCAATCAGACCGATGAACGCCGCGAGCACGGGTGCGAATCCCTTGAGGAAACGAACGATGTCGCCGCCCCACGCAAGACCGATTCCGCCCGGAAGACATGCAAACACACAGAATGCGATAAGGACAATGCCGATTATAAGTGCAATCATTTTTTTCTCCTGATTAAAACATATTTTATAGGTTCCATCTAAAATTATCCCACATATTTTGAAGCAAGTCAATGTTTTGAGATTCTTTGATTTCGGGAAAAACAAGTGGTCAAGATATTTAAATTTCGGGAAAAATAAGGGTTTCAAATATTTAAATTTCGGGAAAAAAACGGACAGCCCATGAGACTGCCCGCTTTAATCTGTTTCTGAAGAGAACTCGAAAAACTTCAGTTTTTAGGGCTTGCCTGAAGATTAGGATTCCGCGTTACCGACAAGGCACATCCATTCGGCTTCGGCGCATAGGGTGTCACCCACGTATGCCTTTCCCGACTGGCGCACCATTTTCGCGCTCACACGGACGTTCTTGATTTCCATGCGGACGGTGTCTCCCGGGCGTACCTGGTGGCGGAACTTCACGTTGTTGACCGTGGCAAGGAAAAAGAGGCTTCCCTCCGCAAAGAGTTTCTGGTAGCTCAATGCGGCTCCTCCTCCCTGTGCCATGGTTTCAATCAGTATGACTCCCGGAACCACCGGGTATTCTGGAAAATGTCCCTTGAAGAAAAAATCCTCGTCGGTGAACTTTCTTGTACAGACGCATCCTTCCTCGTCGAAGCTGTCTATTGAATCGACGAAGAGAAAGGGCTTTCTGTGTGGAAGAAGAGATTCAATGTCGTTCGTTACCATAATGTCCTCCTTGATCCGGCTTGATTAGACCCTTTTGAAAACGAGACATCCGTTGTGTCCGCCGAAACCGAAGTTCGCGCTCATCGCAACGTCAATCTTTGTCTCTATGCCTTTGTTCGGCGTGTAGTTTAGGTCGCATCCGCCCTCGTAGTCCTGATCTTCCAGGTTGATTGTCGGAGGAACGAAATTGTTTTCGATTGACTTCACGCACATGAGGGCTTCCAGAGAACCCGCGTTTCCAAGGCAGTGACCGGTCATGCTCTTTGTTGATGAGATGTGGAGGTTCTTTGCTGCCTCACCGAATGCCATGTGGAGCATAGCAGTTTCGCCTGAGTCGTTCAAGTGTGTTGATGTTCCGTGGGCATTGTAGTAGCTGACATCCTCCGGTTTGATTCCCGCGTCCTGCATTGCAAGCGTCATGCATCTTCCGCCGATGATTCCGTCTGGGTTCGGTGCGGTGAGATGGTATCCGTCGCAGCTTGCGCCGTATCCTGCAAGTTCCGCGTAGATTTTTGCCCCGCGTGCCTTTGCGTGCTCGTATTCTTCAAGGACAAGAAGTGTTGCTCCCTCTCCCATGATGAATCCGTCGCGCTGCTTGTCAAACGGGCGGCATGCCTTCTGTGGATTGTCTACCCATTTTGTGCTGAGAGCCTTGAGCATAGTGAAGCCGAGGTTTGCGAATCCGTTCTGTGTTGATTCGGCTCCACCGGCGAGAACCACGTCGCTTCTTCCGCAGCGGATGTTGTCCAAAGCGTTTCCAATTGCGTCTGTTCCAGATGCACATGCTGTTGCAACTGTGTGTGCGGCTCCGTGGAGGCCAAAGATGATGCTGATGTTGCCGGCACCTTCGTTGGGGATAAGCTCTGGGATTGTCATTGGAGGCATGCGCTTCTGGTCTGAGTCAAAGTAGGACTTCATGCTGCTTTCCGTAACTTCGAGTCCGCCGATTCCAACGCCAAGGTAAACGGCTGTGTCTTCCAGAATGTCCTTCTTGTCTGTAAGGCTTGCGTCGTCCAATGCCTGTTTTGCGGCAGCCACGGCATATTTTGTATAGAGTGCCATTTTGCGGGCAGCCTTTCCGTCCATGTAGTCTTCTGCCTTAAAGTTTTTTACTTCTGCGGCATACTTTACCTTAAAGTTTGTGTTGTCGTAGTGCGTGATTGTAGCGATGCCGCTTTTTCCGGCCTTTATTGAATTCCATGTTTCTTCAACGGAATTTCCTACAGGTGAAATGCATCCAAGTCCTGTAACAACTACTCTTCTGCTCATGAAAAAAATTTCCTTTCTTTTTTATGGTCTGGTCGCTTTTCGAGAAAAGCTCCGC
>DGGQ01000041.1 GCA_002392275.1 Treponema sp. UBA3870 | reverse complement strand
AATTTGTTGCCCGCCTTGGAAAATCGATTCTCCGCATTGAGGAGCTTTCAAACGATTTGGTCGGAAAACTTGCGGGACCGGTCGGTGCGTACAATGGGCCGTCCATGATTGTTAAGGACCCGGAGGAGCTGGAGAGAACCTATGTTGAATTTTTGGGTCTGAAGCCGTCCGAGTATTCGAATCAGCTTGTCGAGCCGGAGCATGTTCTTCGTCTTCTTCTGGAGATGAATGTCGCTTTTGGTATCGTTGCGAATCTTGCCGACGATCTTCGCAATCTACAGAGGTCGGAGATTGGTGAGGTGTTTGAGTATTTTGCCTCCACCCAGGTCGGTTCCTCGACAATGCCGCAGAAACGCAATCCATGGAATTCGGAGCATGTCAAGTCTTTGTGGAAGGCCATGTGTCCGCGCGTGATTACATTCTATATGGACCAGATTTCGGAGCACCAGAGGGATTTGACAAATTCCGCGTCCCAGCGTTTTATTGCCGACTATGTTGCCGGGTTTACAATGGCGGTCGCCAGGATGAATTCCGTTGTAAAGGGCTTGCAGGCTGACCGTGAGAGTATGGCCAAAAATCTGGACGGGGCCGGCGGAAAGGTCAAGGGAGGTGTGCTTGCTGAACCTGCATACATTCTTCTTGGCGAGGCCGGTTACAACGACGGACATGAGGTCATCAGAAAAATCACTCTGGAGGCTGAAAAATCTGGAAAGACCTTCTTTGAGGTGCTGAAGACACATGAAAAGGAATTCGCGGACATAACCGCGCAGCTTGAAAAACTTGGCGTGGAGAATCCTGCAAACTTTTTTGAGCATCCGGCAAACTACTGTGGTCTGGCGGCAAAAAAATCAAAGAGGCTTGCTCAGAAATATGCGGCCCTGATGGACAGGCAGTAAATACAATGTCCGGGAAATCCATGTACACCGCCGCGTTGGTTGGTTGCGGAAGAATCGGTTACAGTCTGGGGTTGGACTTAAAAAGGGAGCAGCCGGCAAGCCATACCAGGGCTATAAACGAAAATCCTCGCATAAAACTTGTCGCGGGATGTGACACGGATGCCCAGACACTGTGCGCTTGGGGAAAAGCAAATCCTTCTGTCGCAGTCTACCGGGATTCCCTGGAGATGTACGCGAATGTCCACCCGGATATTGTCGTAGTGGCTGTCAACGAGAGGTCGCATGAAAAAGAGGCCATAGAGGCTGTGGTCTCCCGTCCGTCGCTTGTGATTCTGGAGAAACCTGTCGCACTGAACATTGCCGATGCTTTGAAAATCAGGGACATGGCCCAAAGAAACTCAGTGCCGGTGATGGTCAACCACGAGAGACGCTTTTCCAGGGACTATATGCTTGCCCGCAAACTTGTCGGCGAGATTGGGGAGCTGGAGTCGGTCCACGGGATTCTTTCTTCGGGGATGGCGGTCTACAATCCTAACGAGGAGGGGAGCGGGGCCTACAGCCTTCTGCACGACGGGACTCATCTGGTTGACGCGGTTCAGTTTTTGCTTGGAGAAATGAGGTCCGTGGATGTGGATTCGGGAAAAAAATCAGGTCTTATGAAGAGGGCTTTGAAGTTTTCAAGGGAAAAGGATGTGGCGTACAGTCCCATGCTTAAAAATCCGGTCCTCACGGGGCTTCTGGTTGATGAAAAAAACTGTGTCCGGCATGTGTCAGCTCATTATTCGCTGGAGACTTGCCCGGATGTTGCACTGACTTTCAGCGGAAGGTCAAGATATTTTGGATTTGAAATCGACATACGGGGAACCGAGGGGCGGGTCTGCATTGGCAATGGATTTTTCAAGTTCTACAGGAGGCGGGAATCGGTGCTTTACTCGGGATTCCACAGTCTTTCGCGTGAAAAAATCCAGGTTCCGGAGCGGACGGGGTATTTTTCAAACATGGTGCAGAGCGCGGTTGACTTTCTTGATGGAAAATCGCCGCTGCTCTCCTCTCTACGGACCGGGATTGAGGATCTTGCGGTGGTTGAGGAAATCAAGGAAAAAATCAGGCAAAAGGCATCTTGGAAAACTGGTATGCAAAATCCTTGACCTAAATCACTTAATTATCTATTATATATCGACTTGAGTTTATAGTTGGAAGTCTTTTATCTTCGATTTGGAGTATAGATATGAAAAAACTAATTATTTGTATGGTGGGTCTTTTGTTTGCCTCAACTATGGCTTTTTCACAGATTGTCACGGCGGCCTCCTATTTCAATGATGTGAGCGATTATTATGCCGGGCTTTACACCTACCGATGCGACATTTCCGTTGATTCGGACGGACGGCAGATGTCGGGAAGTCTTGCCTACAGTCGCCCCCAGCTTATTAGAATCAGTTTCAACCGCCAGGGTGGACAGATTTTGATTTTTGATGGAAGCATGCTCCAGATTTATCTTCCGGCACAGCAGACACTTCTCCAGCAGACAATCACCGAGGCTACTGCGGACGATTCGACCATTACCCCGCGTGGTCTGAGCCTTTTCAAGCGTTACTACACCATTGCCTTTGAGACCGATGCGAATCCAGTTCCTCTTGATGAGGGAAGCGATGTGAAGGTTGTGAACATAATGCTTTACAGGCGTGCAACATCGGAGGCGTTCGAGAGCATCAAACTTTCCATAGAGCCGGATACCAAGCTGATCCGACGGGTGGTTGCCACAACTCCACAGGGGGCGGTATACAAATTCGACATGACGAACTACAGGCTGAACGTAAAGGTTGGAAGCGGTGAGTTCTATTTTGAGCCTCCGGAGTATGTTACTTCGTACAGCAATTTCTTGTTCCAGGAGTAATCGGAAATGGAAAGCTATGGAGAACAGTTAAAAAACAGCAGAGAGGAGCAGGAACTGACCATAGAGGATGTCGAGGCAAAGACATCAATCACCAGGCAGTATATAGAGGCTCTTGAGGGAGAAAAAAACGAGGTCTTCCCCGGTGAGCCATATATGATTGGTTTTTTGAAGAACTATGCGGAGTTTCTTGGACTGAATCCCAACGAAATCCTTAAGCTCTATCAGGCAAAAAAGATTCAGGAGTCGCCAATCCCTGTGGAGCTTCTGCAAAAAAAGAAACCCAAGCTGATGGTCCCGATTATTGCCGCCGTGGTTGTGGCAATTTTGGTTGGTGTGGGAATCTACCTGTATTTCTTTATGCACAAGATAAATCAGGAGAAGGCTGAGAACGAGCGTCTTTTGGCCGAGACAAAAAAGATTCACAAATATGAGTTCAACGGAAAGACCGAGACCATCCGCATGTACAAGGGAGACCAGATTCTTATTCCCGCAAAAGAGGGTGAGGGTGAGATTGTGCTGACGGTAAAAAATGTTCTTGGCGATTTGACCCTTGACACTCCTGCCGGAAGCCAGATTGTAAGTCTTGGTGAGGAGCGTGTTCTTGATGTTGACGGTGACTCCCTTTCCGACATGATTGTATATTTGAGCGACGTTGCGACCAACGATGAAAGCCGTGGAGCGCAGGTGAGGCTTCTTCTTGATGACAGTTCTGACATTATTGCCGACACTACCGATGTTCCTGAGGACACAACCGAGACAAAGACTTCGGACTATATACCTGTGACGGCCGTGAACGCAAACCAGACTGTAATCCACGAGGACACAAGGGCATATCCGTTTACGCTTACTGTTACATTCCGCAATCCATGTCTTTTCCGCTACAAGATTGACTATGGCGAGAAAGTTGAGAACCACTACACATCGTCAAGCTCGTCGGTGCCATTGCAGGCCCAGAACGGAATTAGATTGTGGACAAGCAACATAAATGCTCTGCGTCTCCAGATTACCGCCGGAACAAAGAGTTTTGATTTGGACATTGGTCCCGATGGCCACGTTGAGGTTGAGGATATCAAGTGGGTCCACAGCAACGATGGAAAATACCGTCTTGTAGTTGAGGCTGTAGACTGATTTGAATTCCGACATTAGACCCGCTGAATCATTGACGAAAAAATTCTATCTGGACCAGCACGGCTGCGCCAAAAATCAGGTGGACGGGGAAATCCTTGTGACACGTCTGGAGAATCTGGGCTACACAAAAACTGACGACCCCGCATCCGCCGATTTCATTATTGTCAACAGCTGTGGCTTCATTTCATCCGCAAAACAGGAGAGTCTTGACGCTGTAATTGACGCGCGCTCCTCCTACCCCAACGCAAAAATTCTTTTGGCAGGATGTCTTGCCGAACGCTATGCAAAGGAACTTGACTCTGAACTTTCCGAGGCGGACGGATTTTTTGGAAACGGAGACCTTTCAAAAATCGATGGAACCGTAAAATCTCTTCTGGATGGAGAGAGACCTGTTGTTGTTCCTCCACAAAAAGGAGTCTGCTGCGGCGATCGGAACACGTTGCTTTCGTTCAAGGGATCCGCGTATGTGAAAATCACCGAGGGCTGCGACAACCATTGCACATTTTGCGCCATCCCGATTATCCGTGGAGAGCTGCGTTCAAGAAAATGCTCCGACATTGTTGAGGAAATCAAGCTGCTGGTCCAGAAAAAAAATGTCCGCGAAATCAATCTGATTGGACAGGATCTTGCGGCGTTCGGCTGTGGAAAAAATGATGAAGTCTGTGGCGATGGACCGGAATCAAAAAGTACCGATGGAAAATCGTATCTCGCGCGACTTATGGAGGAGATTTCAAAAATCGCGGGCGAGTTCTGGGTCAGGCTTCTCTATATACACCCCGACCATTTCAACTGCGATATTCTGGACGTGATGAAAAAGGATTCGCGTTTTCTTCCATATTTTGACATACCTTTTCAGTCAGGCGACGACGGCATAATCAAGGCGATGAACAGGAAGGGGAGTTTTGATTCCTACAAAAATCTTGTGTGCAAAATCCGCACGGCATTTCCCGAAAGCTGCATAAGGACAACTTTTTTGACCGGATTCCCTGGAGAAACTGATGAGGCTGCCGAACGCACAAAAAAATTTCTTGAGACAATAGAAAGCGACTGGAGCGGATGTTTTGAATACTCAAGCGAGGACGGGACTCCCGCATCAAAAATGAAAGGCAAGGTGAAATCGTCCCTTGCAAAAAAACGTGCCGACATTTTGCGTGAGGTGCAGTCAAAGATAACAGAGGAAAAACTTAAGTCAAGGCTTGGAAAAATCTACGACGTTCTGATTGAAGAGGTGATTGAAAACCACGACGGAACGGACGACGGTCTTGCAATTGGACGCGCGTGGTTCGAGGCTCCCGATGTTGACGGCTCCTTTGTTGTCCGCTACGACCTTGACGACCCTAAGGCAGTTTCCAGAGTTGTTCCCGGTGCTTTGGTGAAGGCAAAGGCGGTAGCTTCATCCCAGGTTGATGTTGACGGAGTTTTATGTGAGTCCTGACGAATATCTTTCGGTCCTGAATCCACAGCAGGCGGAGGCGGTTGTCCACGAGGGAGGCTCCCTTTTGATTCTTGCGGGCGCAGGTTCGGGAAAGACCCGCGTAATCACAACGAAAATTGCGTACATGATTTCCCGTCTCCATCTTGATCCGTATTCAATACTTTCCGTGACATTTACAAAAAAAGCTGCAAACGAAATGAAGGAGAGGGCGGTCCAGCTTGAGCCAAAATCGGCCTACGCGCAGATTCGTACCTTCCATTCATTCGGCGCATATTTTTTGCGGAAGTATTATATGGAAGCCGGTGTGGACAAAAACTTTACGGTCTACGATGACGACGACATGGTTAATCTTGTGGCCAAGGCGATTCCGACTTTGCCCAAAAAAGAATGTTCGTTTGTCGCGCATAAGATATCGCTCGCGAAGGATTATTGCCTTACACCCGACAGTTCCGATTTTTCGCAGATTGGATGCACGGAAGAATTTGCGAATCAGTATGCCGCCTATGAAAAACGGCTCCGTGAAACCGGCAATGTTGATTTTGGCGACCTTATTCTTTTGCCGTATCTTGTTTTGAAAAATTCTACGCTCGTTAAAAATGAAATCCATTCGCGCTACCGTGTGATTATGGTGGACGAGTACCAGGATTCAAATGTTGCGCAGTTTCTGCTTCTCCAGCAGCTTTCCGGTGTTGAGGACGGGGTGGAGACTTATGTCTGTGTTGTTGGCGACGATGACCAGAGCATTTACAAATTC
>DGGQ01000073.1 GCA_002392275.1 Treponema sp. UBA3870 | reverse complement strand
ACAATCGGAAAATACAAGGTCGATGTAATGCGGAATCGGATTCTGGATATAAATCCCGACGCGGATGTTGTCACGCATAAATGTTTTTATCTTCCAGAGACAAAAGAGCTTTTTGATTTTAAGAACTACGACTATGTTGTTGACGCAATAGATACTGTCGCCGGAAAGATACAGCTGATTCAGCAGGCAAAGGAGGCGGGAACAAAAATAATTTCGTGCATGGGTGCGGGAAACAAACTTGACCCAACAAAATTCCAGATTGCGGATATTTCAAAGACCTCGGTGTGTCCGCTGGCGAGGGTCATGCGGCAGGAATGTAAAAAGCGTGGAATCAAAAATGTGAAGGTGCTTTTTTCAACAGAAAAACCCATGCCGCCAGCCACAAAAGTTTCGGACAAAAAACGGAGCGCGCCCGGAAGCATCGCATTTGTTCCGTCGGTCGCAGGTCTGATTATTGCGGGTGAAATCATCCGTGAAATTGTTGGGACGGAATCTATCGGACAATAACTCCACCGCCGGCAACAACATTGTCCAAATAAATTACAGCGGACTGTCCCGGGGTTATCGCATTTTGTTTTTGCGCAAATGTGATTTTCCACGGCTGTCCCTTGTATTCGTAGCGGTCGCTTTCAGGTGGGCTGTAACGTTCGACAGTTGCAAGAGCGTCTTTGCTTCGTAGACGGATTTTGACATGACCCTCAAAAACTTTGTCCGGCTCGATTCCGCCCGGCCATACAAAGTCGTCGGCAATCAATGTGTCGCCACCCAAAAAATCCTTTGTGGCAAGAACGACCTGATTTTTTTCCGCATCAATTTTCTGGACATAGTATGCCTCGCTGCCTGAGACCCCAAGCCCGCGCCTTTGACCGATTGTGTAATGCTCGATGCCCCTGTGGCGGCCAAGAACTTTTCCGTTCAAATCAACAAAATTACCGGGGACTGAGGCTTTGTCGGAAAACAGTTGCTCAAAATATTCGGAGCCAATAAAATCCTGACTCTCGCTTCTTTCCGCAGCCGCAAGATTGTTCTCCCTCGCAATCCTGAACACGTCCTCCTTTTTCATAAGCGCAAGCGGGAAACGGACTTTTTCAAGAATCTGTGACGGAAGCCTGTACAAAAAATATGTCTGGTCCTTTGACTGATCCTGTGCCGTCGCAATCATGCATGGAGTTTTTTCGCTGCCCCAAATTCCAGAATCAGGACGGACCACAGCTGCATAATGTCCCGTGCAGAAATAATCAAATGATATGTTCAGTTTTTTTATTCCCTCAAGGAGTGCGCCAAATTTTATAAAAAGATTGCAGCGGATACATGGGTTCGGGGTTCTGCCTGAGCGGTACTCGTTTTTAAAATACTCCAGGACCTGCGTATTGTATTCCTCGCTCACATCAATCACATGGTAGTCAATTCCATGTTCTGCGCAAAATGTCCTGCACCGCTCGATGTCTTCCTTCTCGTCCGGACCGTAACATGAGTCGTGCATTTTTTTTTCAGCCTGCACTTCTTTCAGATGTCCATCCCAGAGGGACATTGTGACACCCACAACCCTGCATCCCTTTTCCTTTAAAAGCAGAGCCGTCAATGTTGAGTCAACTCCACCGGAAAGACCTACAACAACAGTGCTTCCCGGTTCAGGCATGTTCTGTAAAATATATTTCATTTCAGGAACCCTTACTGATGTGAAAGCCGCCACGCGATTGTCTTTCTAAGATACTCGACATACGAATCATCCTTGCACATTGTTTTTCCGACTGCGTTTGAAAGTTTTGCGACCGGAGAATAATTGCACTCGGTAATTTTCATAACAATATTCAGCGGCTCCACGTCAGTGTCATTCGCAATATAAGTTCCAATCCCGAAAGCGACTTTTATTCTGTCCTTGAAATGCGCGTAAAGCTCGGATGCACGCTTGAAGTCCAGACTGTCGCTGAAAAGCAGGGTCTTGTTTTTTGGGTTCACACGCTCGTCCTTGTATTTTTCGTAATAGGACTGGTAGTGCTTAATCCATTCCTCTCCCCACTCGTATGGATCGCCGGAATCATGACGCACTCCGCTGAAAAGAATTGAATATGTGTAACCCATGTCAAGGTGCGCGGTCTCATCGCCAATAGTGTCGGTCAGGTAGGTTCCATTCAAAACACCGTACTCCTTTGTCCAGGCCTCCATGGCAAGTTTGTTCGAGTACGCTGGATTGAACATTGGATTTCCCTGTCCTACGCACATTATGAACTCATGCGCCATTGTCCCGACCGGAACCACTCCATATTTTTTTGCAAGATACACGTTCGACGTTCCGACGCATCTTGAGTCCCTGTAGCTTCCGTTGTTCTCGCACAGAACCTTGACCGCCAGATCCTGGGCCTCTGCTGAAAGACGACGGCGCAAACCGAATTCGGAAAACGGTCCGATATTGTAGGTTCCGTCAATCATCCAGTTTTTCTTTTCCTCGAGTTTTCTTTTGTATTGCTCAAAAAGTTCGTCATAGTTGTAGGACATTCTGAAATAGACCTCGTTCACAATCGCGAGCACCGGGATTTCATACATTGAGGTATTGAGCCAGGTTCCTTTTGCCTCGATTGAAAGACCGCAATCAGAATCATCGGTAATCTCGAAATCCTCGAAACGGGGCTTCCATATCCTGAGGTGGTCAATGTAATCCTCGTGCAGCCAGTCGATTGTTGAAAGATAGTCAAGCTCCTCGGATGTAAAACGCAGGTGGCAGTATTCGTGGATCTGCTCCTTGATTTCCTCGACCATTTCCTGAGTGAACGAGACACCGACGTTGCGGCATCTGAATGTCCAGTTGGTCTTGTAGGATGGGTACTGGTGGTAGATTGCCTGTCCCATTGAAAATTTGTATAAATCCGTTTCCAGAAGACTTGTTATTATCTGATTCAGTTTCATAAAAAATCCTTCAAAACTGGCTGGTATTATTTTGACCAGTTTCTTCCATTATATTTATTTTTATTGATTTAGGGAACCGCTGGACCGAAACCGCAGCCCGCCTATTTTTTTTCAACAAAATATAGAGCCATGTTGCCCTTGCCCTTGATTTCCTTTTCGCCCCTGTATGAAAAACTGAAATTGTTTTTCTGTAAGTCAAACACGGACTGGGAAACAGAAAGCTTCATCTCCTCGCTCGACGACTCCATGCGGCTTGCGACATTCACGGTGTCACCAAAAACGTCGTAGATATATTTCGTGATTCCGACAATGCCCGCAACAACTTTCCCGGAGTGCGCACCAAGCCTTATAGTCCAACGATGGGGGGAAGTCTTGTTCCTCTCCTCGATATAGTCGCGACATTCAAGTGCGGCCTCGAGAATATTTTTTGTGTGGTCGGGATTTTTTTCCGGCAATCCACAGACGGCCATGTATGCGTCGCCAATTGTCTTTATCCTCATGCAGTTGTGCTTTTCCATTATTCGGTCGAAGTTTGTAAACATGTCGTTCAGCTCATCAATCAGAACATCAGGAGGAAGCGTCTTGGATATGTTCGTGAAATTAACGATGTCGGTGAAGAGAACCGTCGCTCCCTCAAAAAGTTCTGGATCCGCCTTTCCTGTGTCCCTAAGATTCTCCATGATTTTTCGTGGCAAAATGTTTTCAAGCAGAGTCTCGTTGCGCTTGTTCAGCTCCTCCATGTTTTTTTCTATGTAGTCGATTATCAGTTTGAATATTATCGTCATAGTGAACAGGACGGTCATGCTCGCCACAATGTTTACAAAACGTATTGTCTTCAAAAGCGAATCCGAAAGCTCATAGACGGGCGTTGTTCTGGCGAAAACAAATTCGCATCCAAAGAAAATGCATATACAGATAAAGGCCGTGGGGATTCCAACATTGAAACCCTTCCTGTCAACAAGAAACGGAAAAACTACGAGAAGCATTATCAAAAAGTGGAAACCTGCCAGTCCGCCAAGAAAATAGTCCGCAAGAATCTGGTGGACAAGCACCTCAAAGACAGTTATAAAAAAAACCATGCTCACCTTGTTCAGAAAGTAAAGCGCAAATATGTTGAAGCAGAAACAGATTACGCTGAATATGTTGAAATAGAACATCTCCCGTATTCCGTTCATGTAAAAGAAAATAAGAAAGCAGATGTGGTAGCCCAGCGCAAAGAATTCTGCCAACGCAGCGCAGATAAAACCACGCTCCTTCAAAGCGAGATGCCCGCCCAGCCTGTTTTGAAATTCCGACAGCTTTGCCATCAAAGTCATACGCACGTCCCCGGTTCCTTAAAATTTCTACAATTATAACACAACATTTTGATTGTGGCAAAAAATAAATTCCGCCAACCACTGTATACTTTTTCTTTTTTAGATTAGACTATGGAAATGTCATCCAACTTTGATTTGTCCAGACTTCTGGCGGGACAGGCGACTCTGGACACAAGGCAGAAACTAAAATTTGTCTGCAAACTAAGTGTTCCGGGAATCCTCGCGCAGATTTCGTCAATAGTAATGCAATACATCGATGCGGCCATGGTGGGAAAACTTGGTGCGGACGCTTCTGCCTCAATCGGTCTTGTTGCCTCATCGACATGGGTGCTTGGCTCCCTGTGCAACTCGATTTCGACAGGATTCACAGTGCAGGTGGCACAGGCGGTCGGTGCGGGAAAACAGTTGCTAGCGAAAACCGTTCTCCAGAAATCAATCAAGTTCTGCCTGATTTTTTCTTTTTCGCTTGCGGCGATTGCAATGTCTGTCAGCGGATTCCTTCCCGCGTGGCTTGGCTCGGACGGCTCGATACGTAGGGACGCATCCCTCTATTTCCTTATTTACTCGGCATCGGTTCCGTTCTACCAGTTAATCTACCTGATGGGCGGAATGTTGCAGTGCAGCGGAAACATGCGTACACCCAGCATCCTCAATTCCCTCATGTGCGTTATGGACGTGGGCTTCAATGCTCTGTTCATAGGCGGTCTTGGAATGGGAGTGCTTGGAGCCGCTCTTGGTTCCGCCGTGAGCGTGGTGATTGTCGCTCTGTTGATGCTGTGGTCGGCCGTGTACAAATCGGAGTACCTTGGCCTGACAAAAGGACGCTCGCCAAAAAAAGACAGCCTGGATCTGGAGGAGAGAAATTCAATCAACAGGAGGGCCGTAAAACTTGCAAGCCCCATAGCCGTCCAGAGTGTTGCGTTCACCGGTGCGCTGGTCGTCGTAACAAAACTGATTGCCCCGCTTGGCTCTGTAAGTCTTTCGGCAAACTCTTTTGCGGTCACGGCGGAGGCTCTGTGCTATATGCCAGGATACGGAATTTCGGATGCGGCGACGACTTTGGTTGGACAGAGCGTTGGCGCAAAACGAAAGGATCTTGCGGACAGCTTCTCATGGATAACGGTGATTTCCGGTATGGCGATAATGCTTCTCACGGGAATACTGATGTACGCAATCTGCCCGGTGGTGTTCAGACTGTTGACCCCGGTTCCCGAAATCAGGGAGCTCTCAATCAAAATCCTCAGGATTGAACTTTTTGCGGAACCACTCTACGGGGCCTCGATAGTTGCGACAGGTGCCCTCAGGGGAAAAAACGACACCCTTGTTCCAAGCATTCTGAATCTAATCAGCCTGTGGATTGTGCGGCTCGGTCTTTCGTTCCTCCTTGTGAAAAATCTGTCGCTGGTCGGAATCTGGATTGCGATGGCCATTGAGCTTTGCTTCCGTGGACTCGTCATGCTTGTGAGGCTCCTTGTCAAAACAAAAAAATCCACGAAAAATGGCATTGACAAAATCAACCCAAACAGGGATATTTATTGAACCGCACTTTTAATCAAGCTGAAAATACATATTTATATAGAAGAAAAGAGGAAAAACATGGAAACCCGCTACTGCGTATTGTACAATCCGCTTGCAGGAACCAGAAATGGAGCTGAATCCGCAAAAAAACTTTCCGGCATCCTTGGCGGACACGAGATTCGCTATGTTGACATAACAGCTGTTACGGACTACCAGATTTTTTTTGACTCCCTTTCCGCTGGTGAAGAAATCATTGTGGCGGGCGGGGAGGGGACCCTCAACAGATTTGCAAACGAGGCCGAAAGATTTTTGGACGGAAGAAAAATTCTCTACTATCCTACCGGAACCGGAAACGATTTTCTCCGCGACATCGGGCAGACTGATTCGGAGGCTCCTGTTGAAATAAGCGCGTACCTAAGAAATCTGCCAAGCGTCACTGTAAATGGAATCACCAGAAAATTTTTGAACGGAATTGGATACGGAATCGACGGATACTGTAGCGAAACAGGTGAAAGGCTCCGCGAAAAAAGCTCCAGGCCAATAAACTACACCGCCATTGCCATAAAGGGAATGTTGTTCTCATACAAATCAACGTCGGCGGAAGTCACGGTTGATGGCGAAACCAGATTTTTTAAGAACGTCTGGCTCGCCCCCTGCATGTACGGAAGATTTTTTGGAGGCGGAATGATGCCAACCCCGAACCAGAGACGCGGCGAAAAAAAACTTTCATGCCTTGTCTGGTGCGGAAGAAGCCGCCTTATGACGCTCGCTCTGTTTCCGAAGATTTTCAGCGGGGAACATGTCAGGCACGTCCGCTCAATACACATCATGGAGGGCAGGTCAATTACGGTAAAATTTAATCGGCCGGTCGCTCTTCAGATTGATGGAGAGGTTGTCACCAATGTAAGCTCCTATTCTACTCAAATCTGATTGAGCCAAGCAGATTGTCGTTGACCGTTATGACGGCTTTTTTTGTCTCCCAGATGGAGCCGCCTTCCCACATCTGTCCATAGACAAATTTGACATCGGTTTTTCCGGGCTTCAGGCACTTGAATCCAAATGTCTCTGTTCCACCGACACCGACCATTCCGGCTGGGGACTCGTCACGAACATAGGTGTCCGATTCCAGCTTTGCAATGCTCTTGTCCGCTATGTCGATTTTCCATCCACCGCCAGTCGTGGGATTGGTCCTCAAGTCAACGGTGATGTATCTGGACAGCGACTCATTTTTTTCCGCTTCCCGATTTTCTTTTTCCACATTGTCCTCCGTATTTTTTATGTTGTCCGTGGTCCGGCATCCAGCGAGAGCAGTCAAGGCCAATGCCGCTGCAAAAAAAACAAACGCGCTTTTCTTCATGTAAGTCTCCTGAAACAATTTTACATCTTACAGTATAACATTTTTTATGAAACGTGGATACAAAAGATTTTTAAAATCAAAAAACTGCTTGACTTATACGTTAGAAGGGTATATCTTGTTTATTATAACATATACCCCAAATGGGTACTTTTTTTTTCGAGGTAAAGTTATGTCTAATAAAAAATCGGACAGGGAAAGCGATGTTCCAATCAGCGAGGCTGTGTTCACAGAAAACGACCATTGCCTGAGCAAGCTGAGCGAAGAACGGCCCGAGGACTACAGGGGTCTTTTGAACCGTCTGAGCAGAATTGAAGGGCAGGTCCGTGGCGTAAAGAAGATGGTCGAAAACGAGGCAAGCTGCATAGATATCATGGTGCAGATTTCCGCAGTGAACGCCGCTCTCAATTCATTTAACAAGGTGCTTATCTCCAACCACATCAGAACCTGCATGTTGGATGACATAAAGACTGGAAACGAGGAAGTCATTGACGAACTTCTCAACGCTCTCCAGAAGCTGATGAGATAACGGCAGATGGAAAAATATTCTGTAAGCGGAATGTCCTGCGCCGCATGTGTTGCCAGAGTTGAAAAGGCAGTCTCAAATGTCCCTGGGGTTTCATCATGCACGGTGAGTCTTCTGACAAATTCCATGGGTGTTGAGGGCAGCGCGGGTCCGGCGGAAATTATTGCGGCGGTTGAAAAAGCTGGATATGGCGCAAAACCTCTGTCCGGAAAATCTCAAAAAAAATCCATCGCGGAATCTGCAAATCAGAATGAGGAGCTTCTGAAAAACACCGAGGCCCCAATTCTGAAAAAAAGATTGATTTCGTCTATAGCGTTTCTTTTGGTCCTGATGTATTTCAGCATGGGACACAGAATGTGGAACTGGCCGCTCCCAGATTTTTTCACAAACAATGGAGGAAATCCGCTCGCACTTGGAATGGTCGAAATGATTCTTTCTTCCATAGTGCTTGTCATCAACAAAAAATTTTTTGTAAGCGGATTCAAGGCTCTGGTCCACCGTGCACCGAACATGGACAGCCTTGTGGCAATGGGTTCGGGAGTGTCCTTCGTCTACAGCGTTGTCATGCTTTTTGCCGCAACAGCCTGCGACAGGGAGACCGCCATGCACTATACACACGGTCTCTATTTTGAAAGCGCGGCAATGATTGTCACATTGATTACGGTCGGGAAACTTCTTGAGTCCATATCAAAAGGGAGAACCACCGATGCGCTCAAGTCATTGATGAGGCTCGCGCCAAAGACTGCGACAATTATCCGTGGCGAAAAAGAAATTGAAGTTCCTGTTGAGGAAGTGAAGATTGGTGACACATTTGTTGTTCGCCCTGGGGAATCGATACCAGTGGACGGAACAATTGTTGATGGCGAAAGCGCGGTAAATGAGTCGGCCCTCACGGGTGAGTCTGTTCCGGTTGACAAAACAATCGGGGACAGTGTTTCCGCCGCCACAATTAACCAGTCTGGATTTATAAAATGCACCGCGACCAGAGTTGGGGACGACACCACCCTTTCGCAGATTATACAGATGATAAGCGATGCCGCCGCAACAAAGGCTCCCGTCGCAAAAATAGCGGACAAGGTTTCAGGAATTTTTGTTCCGGCGGTAATGGGCATTGCGGTCGTGACATTTGTCGTGTGGATTTTGACTGGAGCGGAATTTTCATTCAGCCTTGGACATGCAATTTCAGTTCTGGTTGTGAGCTGTCCATGCGCACTTGGACTTGCGACCCCGGTTGCAATAATGGTCGGGAACGGTGTGGGAGCGAAAAACGGAATCCTGTTCAAAA
>DGGQ01000153.1 GCA_002392275.1 Treponema sp. UBA3870 | reverse complement strand
GGCTGCATGTGCGACTCGTCCAGACCATCAAGAAGCGGACCAAAAGATTCTTTGGCCCAGATTCTGTTGGCCCTTTTTGGAAGAGACAAATCCAGTTCCTTTTCTATGCGTGTTAAATAAATGCCGAAATCCATTCGACAATTATACATCTTTTTTTGGATAATTGGAACCTCTTGGACTTACCTTCTTCCAAACGCTTCCAGATTTGCAAGTCCCCGCTTGAACTGTGGAATCCTTGCGCATGCGGTCGTGTTCAGAGGGCTTGTCTCTCCGCGTTTCAGGAAATGGTATGCCACACCCGCAATCATAGCTCCATTGTCGCCACAGAGTTTGAGCGGTGGAAAAATGCAGGTGATTTCCTTGTGCTCGGCAAGCATTTCGCGCAACCTTGAATTGGCGGCTACACCTCCACCGGCCACAACAGTTTTTATGCCAGTGTCGTCCACCGCGCGGATTAACCTTGAAACCAGAGTCCTGCAGGCAGTCTCCTGGAACGACGCGGCAATATTTTCGGTGGTACGTTCGAAACCCTTGTTCAAAAAGGAGTCCGCCTGGTGGATTACGGCTGTCTTTAGTCCGCTGAACGAAACATCGTAGCGGTGGTCGCCCTTGTCCATCTTTGGGGTCGGAAACGAGAAAGCTGCCGGGTTCCCGCTTTTTGCGAGCCTGTCTATTATGACTCCACCCGGATAGCCCAGGTCGTAGTATTTTGCAACCTTGTCGAACGCTTCGCCAACGCTGTCGTCAATGGTTGTTCCAAGAACCTCGAGGTCGTCGAATCCGTTCACCTTTGCGATAATGCTGTGTCCACCGCTGACAAGAAGCCCGATGTACGGATACTGGATGTCGTTCGCAAGATGGGCCGCGTACATGTGTCCCAGCATGTGGTTGATTGCGATGAACGGTTTTTTTGTCGCCCATGCGAGAGCTTTTCCGAACGAAAGTCCCACAAGGAGCGAACCCATGAGACCCGGACGGTTGGTCGCTGCTATCGCGTCAATCTGGTCGAGACCCATGTTTGCCTCGGAAAGTGCCTGCCTTACGACCGGAAGAATCCATTCGGCGTGTTTGCGGCTTGCAATCTCAGGGACAACGCCCTTGTAAATCTGGTGGAAGGGAATCTGTGTCGCCACAACGTTGCTGATTATGTTGTGTCCGTCCTCAACTATGGCACATGCCGTCTCGTCGCAGGAGCTTTCAATTCCTAAAACTTTCATATCCGTAGCACTCCATTTTGTTAGTTTAAATGTCCCCATGTTTCCCGATTGTGTTTGGGGAAACTTTGGTCAGCCCAGCTTTGAGGGAACAGTCACCGTGTACCCCTTTGCGACAAGGACCGGGTAGATTTCGGAAAGCAGAGCCGGAAGAATTTCAACCGACTTGTCCACGTGACCGATTATCACGGCATATCCGTCCCGGTTTGCCACATCAAGCCCCTTTTTTAGCTGGGCCAGCATTTCGTTTCTGTCAACAATGTTGTCCAGAAAGGGAGCGAACCTTGCGATGTATTTCATCCCCTTTTTTTCGGCAACAGATGGAACCGCGCTTTCTGATGTTGTCCTTGAGTCAAGAAAATAAAGTCCGCCGCTTTTTGCAACGGAAAGAACAGAATCCATCATCTCCGGACTCTCGGTCACAAGGGAACCCTCGTGGTTGTTGAGTCCCTTTGCCTCCGCTCCAATTTCCGAAAGATTTTCGCTGACCGTGGACTCTATTTTTGCGTCATCCATTCCCGGAAGAATTGCGCCCGGTCCTGGATTTGGTGTGGCCCCGCTTGGATAGTTGTGCGCCTGCATTGGTTGGTGCAGAATCAGCTCCTTTCCGTTCTGGACCACAAGTTTTGAGGAATCCACCGTGTACGCCAGTTTTGGCATGACGGCTATGGTCAGTGGAAATGGCAGCGTGGCATATCGCCTTACGTTTTCCAGATTTCCACCCGCGTCGTCAATCACAAAGCAGATTTTTGCAGCGTTTTTTGCCTGCGGAAAACCAAATGTGTCCACCACCTCGTCCTCAAAAACTGGATTGGCCTCGTCGTCGGGGACCAGCTCGGGTTCCGAATCTGGAACATGGGGCTGGACGGTTTCCACGGTGGATTTGGAATCCGTTTTTGTGTCGCGCAAAGTGCTGTCGTTTTTTTCAACATTTTCTGCGGCAGGTTTTTCCGTCCGATTTGTGTCGGTGGTCTTTTCCGTCTTGATTCCGACTCCCGAAATCAAAAGGGCAAGGACGCATCCCGCCAAAATCAGAATGGAAAACGCAATCACGGCCTTAAGGTTCAGTCTGACACCTGGCTTTGAAGTCCTTTTTGTCGCGGGCTTTTTGGTCCTTTTTGTGGCAGACTTTTTTGTTGAGGCCGTTCGATTTTTTTTGACAGGTTTTTTAGACTGTGCCACTTTTATTTTGCGAGGCATGAATCCAGTTCTGCGGATATTGCCTTTTTGTCAAGTTTCTGTCCAATCACGCAGAGCTTTATCATGCGGTCGCCGACTTTTTCATCCCACTCCGCCTTGATCTGCGGATTCTGTGCAAGAATTTCCTTTTGCTCGCCGGATGGAAGGGAGGCAATCCACTGTCCGCTGTAGCCTGCCTGAATCTGTCTGCCCGATGTCTCGAAAACCCATGCCATGTCGCTTTCGTCCGCAAACCAGATGAGTCCCTTGCAGCGGATGATGTTCTTTGGCCACCTGTTCGCAAATTCGTCGAGCTTCTGGCGGTCGAATGGAACGCGGCGGTAATATATGAATGTTCCGATTCCATATTCGTCTTCGGACTCTCCCTCGTGTCTGTGTTCGTGGTGGTGATGTTCGTGTCCATGGTGGTCGTGATGTTCATGTTCGTCATCATCATCATCATCGTCATCATGGTGGTGGTGCTCATGTTCATGCTCTTCGTGTTCATCATCATGGTGGTGGTCATGCTCGTCGTCGATTTCACCTTCTTCAAGCTGCTTGCACCATCCCGCGCTGGCGTAGACCTTTTCAAAATCAAAACTGGAAGTGGCAAGTATTTCGGCTACATCAACCTTTCCGTGGTCGGTCTCGATAATCTTTACACCCGGGTGCAGGACTTCAATCACTTTGCGGACTTTCTTGAACTGGTCCTCCGTTACCAAATCCTTTTTGTTGATTACGAGCGTGGAGCAGAACTCAATCTGCTGGACTAGAAGTGACTCAATGTCCTCCTCGTCCTTTTTGTCCAGAAGCTTGTCTCCACCGGCAAACTCGTCAACAAGGCGGGCCGCGTCAACAACGCCAACAACATTGTCCAGCTTTCCGTTTTTAATCATCTCAAGTTCCTGGGCGATTGGCATTGGTTCGCACACACCCGAGGCCTCGATCATTATGTAGTCGTACTTTCCTGTCTTGATGATGTTCTCGATGTTCTGCGCAAGCTCGCTTTTGAGTGTGCAGCAGATGCATCCGTTTGTGAGAGGCACGATGTCGCTTGTATCTGTGATGTTGCCGCCCTTTGCAATGAGTGAGGCATCAACGTTGATCTCTCCGATGTCATTTACGATGACCGCGACCTTGTAGCCCTGCTGGTTTGTCAGGACTCTGTTAAGAAGTGTGGTCTTTCCTGCTCCGAGGTAACCGCAGAGCAGTGTGATTGGTGTTTTCTGTTTCTTGACTATAGTCATGTCATACTCCGTACAGTTCGAAATATAATAAAAAGTTCAAAGAACGTGAAGTCGAACTCAGATTCCTTCGTATGCAACGACTGTAGCCACATCGTAGCCCTTGAGAAGCTCGCGGCCATTCAAGCCCTTCAGCTCTGTGAGGGCGATGATCTTGACAACCTTTCCTCCACACTTCTCGATGAGTTTGACTGCAGCCTCCATAGTTCCACCGGTTGCAATGAGGTCATCGACCAGGACGACCCTGTCACCAGGCTTGACGCTTGACTTGTGCATCTCTATGGTAGCCTCGCCGTACTCAAGAGAATAGGACTGCTCGACAGTCTCTCTTGGGAGCTTGCCCTTCTTTCTTACAGGAACAA
>DGGQ01000017.1 GCA_002392275.1 Treponema sp. UBA3870 | reverse complement strand
AAATTTCCGCCGCGCTTATGATGATATATCTAAACAACTACCGGAATGCCTCACCATATTTTATTTCACTTCTGAACCAATATCTAAAGTCGATTAAGTTTTCTAAAAACATTGGACTTTTTTTCAATGTGAACAGGGCTGGAAATTATGGAAGATGGAGATGCTGTATACAGGATGGCAAATCATTTTCAAGGAGAATGGAAATCTTGAAAATCCGTTCTTCGTATACCAACACAAAATATTTTCAGGACGCTTGGTATTTTTGGATTACCAAAAAAGCAAAACTTTCAAAAAAAATAATACTGACCGATTTGCCGTGCAGATTTTTTTACACATGCACTGACGCGGAAAAAGTTTTGATTCTTTCAAGGGCCATAATCCAGAACAAAAAATCGGGTGCAAATATTGATGAAATCAACAGGGAACATCTAAGCAAGCTTTTTCCAATAAACCCGAATGTTCCAGCGCAATGGATTTTTGACTGCGACATAAAAACGATGAACCAACTTGCGGAAGCCAGTAATATTTTTCAAAAAACATTTTCAGAAAATCCGAGCCTATTGGAATGTGAATGTGTGGATGGAAAAATAAAAGTCCTTCTGCATAAGGGGGGAAAATGAATTACAAGAAATACACATACAGTCAGTTTTCAGTCCAGAAAGAGGACATGCTTTTTTCGCTCAAAGTGAATGACTACAAAACAACTCGCCCGGAGCAGTTTAACATTTTTTCGCTGATGATAAACTTTGGCTACATCCCAGTCGATTCCGGCGAACTGTTTTTCACCGACAGGCAGATTGTGGATTTCTGGAACTACGGAAAAAACTCGGTCCTAAAAAACATAGGGCTGAATCAGTATTACGAAAACTTTGGAATTGCGCCCACATTCACAACAAAGGTTCCGACAGTCAAAACATCCGGCGCATTTTTTTCCGAACAATACAACACAAGGGTTGTTTGGATAAACGACACATCCGTTGGGAAAATTGCGTCATCACCACAGAGCTACAGAAGGGACGGACTTGAGCTGTTCGGCACAGACGATGAAATAAAGGGCTCCATTTTGCCGGAATATTTTCATCTATACGAAATTGTTGACGAAGCAAATTCAAATTGGCCCAAACTGACGAAGACAGAAAAATACAGTTTTCTTGTAGAACTTAACTTAATCAGCGGAAAAACGAAATTCTGTTTACCAAAAGAGCTGTCCTCAACATTGTCAGATTTGCAGGCATAGAAACTGGAGAAAAAAATGAGCGAAGAAAACACCACAGAACAATCAGAACCAATACTTGTCGCATCCTACAGGATTCCAGAAAAGAAAAAAAGGGGCGGAAGAAGAATCTGCTTCTGGCTCGCGCTTTTGTTTTTAATTTCCACAATCGCCCTAAGCACAATGGCCATCTGGAACTATGTGAGTTGGAAAAAAATCCAGGCAGAAAAAAATCAACTTGAAAAAGAAAATGCGGAACTGCAAAAAGAAAACACCGAGCTGGTGGATATTGCGGAAAAAATAATTTCAGACAAAAGCCAACTACAGAATGACAGCACGCAGCTGAAGAACGAAATCAGTCAAGTCCAAATCGACAGGGACAAATTGCAGGAAGAAAATGAGCAACTTAAAAGTGAAAATGAAAAACTGAAAGATGATTACGAAAAACTTTTGAACAGCGAAGTCCACGTGGATGTAAGCCGCATATACAATTATGAAAACTTCTCAACCTATCTGGACTCCTCGGAAATAACCTACCTTTTTCTAAACTACAGAGTGTCCACGGCATCAAATTTTTCGGGACAGGAAAAACTGTTCATAAAAATCCTGGAGCCGGACGGAACACTCATGACCGGTATATCAAGCCCGGAAGGCTATACCATGGAGGTAAGCCCCTATTCATCTCAATCAGGATGGGGAAGTCATACCCCAGGCGCGTACCATCCGGGTGAGTACAAAATCGAGTTCTGGTACAAAGAAATATGTGTCGGCCAAAAAACGGTGCAGATATTTTAAATCACACCTTAAACTCATCAATCTTCTGTGAAATATCATTCACGGCGTTGGTCATATCCACCGCAAGAGCACTCAGATTTGCAGTAGTCCGCTTGGTCGCTTCAGTAGTCTCCACAATCATGTTGAAGTTGCTGGACATGTTCGACGAAGACTCCTTCAGGCTGGAGATTGAATCCAGAATCTCCCTTGTCCCCATCTCAATCTCCCGGCTGGATGACTGGACATTGCTGGTCGTGCTGTTCATCTCCGAAAGCGCCTCAAGAATCTGCTTGGAACCCTCGTTCTGTTCCTCCATCGCGCTCTTTATGTTTTCGACAATCTGTGAAGTGTTCCTTGTCTTCTCCGACACACGTTCAAAAGAAACCTTGCTCGCGTTCGCACTTTCCACAACCTTGGTGATGTTGGCGGCGACCGTCTTAAGATTTTCGCCAATGCTCTTTGACTGTGTTGCACTTGTGTCCGCAAGTTTTCTGATTTCCTCGGCGACCACCGCAAAACCCTTTCCCGCCTCGCCCGCATGTGCAGACTCAATCATGGCGTTCATGGAAAGAAGATTGGTCTGGGACGATATGTCCGAAATCACCCGGTTTGTTTCCTGAAGCGACTTACTCTGCGCCAGAACAGTCTCCAGAAGCTCGTTCACAATCTGGTTTTTCTTTATTCCATCCACCGTAGCCTCGTTAAGGGCCTCGAACTCGGAGAACATCTTGTCCACCGCGACCGAAACCGACTTGATGTTTCCAATCATCTCCTCAATGCTGGACCCGGCCTGGGTAATGGAAGCTGCCTGGGATTCAATCATCGAGTTCAATCCCTTTATGCTCCCGGAAATCTCCGTGACAGAAGAACTTGTGCGCACCACACACCTGTCCTCGCTCTCCAGAGTCTTGGTTGCATCCGCAATCTCCTCCATGATTTTTCCTATCTGCACCTTGGTCTCGTCAAGTCCGCTCTTCACATTTCCGAACGTCTCCCGCAGATTCAGATTCGCCCGTCCGATATCCTTCACCGTCGAGTGAACCGTGTCCACAAAAGTATTGACCGACTCCTTCACATGGGAAATCTCGTTGTTGTGGTGGATTGTAAGACGCTTGGTCAAATCCTTGTCCCCCGTGTTCAGATTGTCAATGTTCTTTTTGATTGAATCAAACTTTCCAATCATAATCTTGATTATAATCAGAATGCAGACCACCAGAAGTACCGCAACCACAAGCCCCCCGATAATCGAAGTCCGCCTAAGGTTCCCGGTAATCTCCCCAAGCTCCTCGTTCGTAATCGCCGCGACCACAGTCCAGGATTTGTTTGCTAGAGTGCATGCCTTTTCCATCACCCTGTATTCGCCAAGATTCTCGTAGCCAAGAATGTCCTCGCCCGCGCGAAGCTCTCCCTTGTCATCGTAAATGGAAATCTTTCCGGTCCTATAGAAAGTCCTTGCAAGAGTGTTTATAGGCTCCAGCTCCAGAAATCCGACCATACCGCCACGCACAAGCGCACCGTTGGCAGCATCCGTAAAATTGGACTTGACAAAAAGCGGCATGTTGAATCCACCGGCATTGGACTGACGCGGTGACTCCAGCCACACATCAACATCCGAGCCTGTGTGCATCTTCCAGTATTCCTTCGCAAGAATACCGACCTCGGAAATGCCGCCCTTGGTATTGTAAGTCTCTGGTCCACCGTCCTTTGCACCGGTAGCGTCATCCCAGAACACCATCACATATTCAAAGCCTTCTGGCTTTTTCTTCGTCTTTATAGTCTGCTTGATAGTTTCACGGTCCGTAGTCGAATCAACAACCGAATTCTGGAAAACCCTCAGAAGCTCCACATGATTTCTGAACCAGGACTCAGCGTTCTGCACCGACTGCTCCAGAATATTCTCGATTGACTCCGTGTATATGGTTTCGACAGGCTTTTTTGTCAGCGAAGTCGTTACCAAAAGGAACAGAGCCATAAAAACAACAATCTCCAGAAAAGCCATGATGCCGTATTTTGTAAGAAGTGTCTCGTTACGTTTTTTAATTCCAGCCATTTTTTTTCTCCTATCAAGATTATACCATATTATAGTAAAATTCGGCATAAAACATTCAAGAGAAAAGCGTTTGTATAATCTTAAATATTTGTGCAGCATCTTCTAATTTGGGACCGCGCGACATGTGGCTATTTATGCAAACAGCAATAACTCTTTTTACGGCATCCACATATTTTGGGTAATACACCAATGCTGCGACTGAGAATTAACGCTTCGACCTGCAAAATCTGTTATCGTTTTATTTGTTCCCATACACCTTTCCCCAATCCTTTTTTGATAAAATCGACAATTCTTTCTTTAAATCTGCAAGAGATTTCCTTTTGGGTGATATAATATTGAACCAAGTTTCAAAAGGGATTCTGCAATTTATCTACCGATTCGTAACTCATGGATAAAAGTATAGCACTTTTTTTATTTTAAAATCACCGACGGCAAAGTTACCTCCACATAACAAGTTTTTATACCACGCCACGGCAGCTATTATGTTATATTTATATATAGAAGGGAAACGCTAAAGACATCCGTTTTTAACGGCTTCCACAAGCAATAAATCCAAAAGCGGGAGGAAAAATCCTATGGCGGAAACCATTTTGAACAACGACAATTTTGAATCGGAGGTCCTTAAATCAGAAAAACCGGTCCTCGTTGACTTCTGGGCAAGCTGGTGCGGTCCCTGCATGATGATGGGGCCTGTTGTCGAAGAGCTTGCAAACGATTTGGACGGACAGATAAAGGTCGGGAAGCTCAATGTTGATGACAACCCGGAGCTTGCACAGAAATACGGAATCATGAGCATACCGTGCTTCATACTTTTCAAAAACGGGGAGCCAGCCGCAACATCGGTCGGTGGACGCAGTAAGGACGACCTAAGGTCATTCGCACTGCAATAATATGGAACGTATAATATGGTAGACATTGCAATCATTGGAACAGGTGTCGCAGGACTTTCGGCAGCAACAACGGCGGTCGCAAGAAACAAAAGCATCCTCCTTTTTGGCGACAGAATCCTTGGCGGAAAACTCAACTCCACCCACGACATCAAAAATTTTTTGGGATTCTTTGGAAAGGACGTAGACCAAATCCAGAAGGAACTATCCGAGCACATGTCCAAACTTGGAATCAGCGTGACGGAGAAAAAAATCACCAATGTCTACCAGATGGGCGACCATTTCACACTTTTGTCCGGGCAAGAAATGTTCGAGTCAAAATCCGTAATACTTGCGGGCGGAATCTCCTTTGGAAAAGCCCTTGACGGCGAGACCAATTTTCTTGGACGTGGTGTAAGCTACTGCGCAACCTGCGACGGAATGTTGTTCAAAGGAAAAAATGTCGCCGTAATTTCCTACTCCAAGAATGAAGAAAAGGAAGCAAATTTCCTCAGCGAAATCTGTGGCGAAGTCTACTATTTCCCACAGTACAAAGAAAGCGTCTCCGTCTCCGAAAAATGCAAGGTTCTGGATGGAAAAAATTTTAAAATCACCGGTGGCATGAAGGCGGAAAAACTTTCCTACGATGGTGGCGAGCTTGAGGTTTCCTGTGTCTTTATCCTCAGGGAAAACATTCCGCCAGCACAGCTGATTTCGGGTATAGAGATGGACGGAAACCACATAAAGGTTGACCGCATGATGCGCACAAACATACCCGGTTTTTTTGCGGCTGGAGACATTACGGGAACCCCATATCAGTACGCAAAATCCGCTGGCGAAGGAAATGTGGCGGCCCTTTCCGCATCGGATTTTCTTTCGTCCGTACCTAAAAAATAGAGTCGCGGTATTTTTCAAGAAGCTCCCGTGAATACACCTTCTCCATGTCCGACTCCCTGACAATTTTCCACAGGGAAGCGGCAGTCTTGAGCCGTTCGCCAAAAACCTTTGTCGCATCGTCGGCACAGAAGTCCTTCACGAATCTGTTCCACTGGAGCGCGGATCTGTCATATTTTGCGTAGACCTTTTTTCCATAATAGACATCCAGCAGGTCGCCAAGCGTGAATGTCTCGTCCCCATTTTCCTTTACGGCTTTGACAGTCGCAACCATGTCCACATTGAATTTAAAATGAGGCTCCCCGGTCTGTTCCGAAAAAAATTCCCTGAACCTGTTTCCAAATGTGAATCCGCACTCAATAATCCCCAGCTCCGGGAAAAGTTTTTCAGTGGCGCATCCCTTTTTGCGGACAGGCTTTTTTTCCGGCATAATCTTTTCCCCGGCAAAGTACGACCTTACAACATCGTTCAGCTCGATTTTGCTGCCGACACATTTTAAACCATGCGCCCGGCAGATTTTAACAAGCTCGTCCCTGTACCAGTAGTATCTGCTGAACTCCTCAAAACTCTTTATGCTGTCAAAATCCGGTCTTTCCATTTTCCTTTTCCCTATGGGCCGTGATGATTGTATAGCTGGAGGCGTTTACCGTAACAACACATCCACAGGACCTGACGTACCAGTTCTTCCCCTGCCTGAAAATCTGAGCATCCTTTTTCATAATCGCGGACCTGCACCAGTCCACCGCATCCACATCTCCAAGCCCCAGATTTTTCCTTATGCGTTCCTCACCCATTTCCGTTGTGTGGATTCTGTCCATGTTTTCAAAAAGAACATTCACGCCATCCATATCAGCCCCCGGACAAAACAAGGGAACCGCTGACAAAGCAACGGTCCCCAAGAATATTGTGCTTCCTATTGAATAAAAGTTTCTTCTATTATATTGCCCGCTTCCAGATTATTCAAGCAGACTGCTCAATCTCTTTTGAAATGAACTCGTCAATTTTTTCTGGAGTGTCCACCGGCGCGAACCTGAGCTTGACATTGCCATCCCTGCCAACAAGAAATTTTGTGAAATTCCATTTGATGCTCGGCCCAATTTTTCCCTTCGCCTGGGTCTTCAAAAATCCATAAAGCGGGGACTCGTTTTTACCATTCACATCAATCTTCGAGAACTGCGGGAAGGTAATGCCAAAACGTCCGGTGCAGAAAGTGTGAATCTCCTCGTCGCTTCCCGGAGCCTGGTTCATAAACTGGTTGCAAGGAAAATCCAGAATCTCAAATCCGCTGTCCTTGTATTTTGTGTAAAGTTCCTGCAGTCCCTTGTACTGCGGTGTAAATCCACATCCCGTCGCTGTGTTCACAATCAACAGGACCTTGCCCCTGTAGTCCGAAAGCTGAACATCCTTTCCATCCCTGCCCTTCACTGTAAAATCATAAACCGTCATTCCTTGCCTCCTGTAATTTTATTTTGTAAAATTAGATTGTGTACAATTAAAATATACAAAATCTAATTGCATTTGTCAAGAAAATTTTATATAATTTTTTTATGGATTCACTGAATTTGCCAAACGACTTTAATCCGCTGGCCCTGGACAACCAGCTCTGTTTCTCGCTATACGTCTGCTCAAAGGAAATCATCCGAAGATACCAGCCGCTTCTGGAACCTCTCGGACTCACCTACACCATGTACATAACACTTCTTTCGCTGTGGGAAAAGGACTGTGTTACCGTGAAGGATTTGGGGAAACGACTTTTTCTTGATTCAGGCACACTCACCCCGGTTCTAAAAAAAATGGAAAAAAGCTCCCTGATTACACGCAGCCGCAGCACCGAGGATGAAAGGACCGTGCTGATTTGCCTGACAGGCGAGGGACGTGCGCTGAAAAAAAAGTGCGCCGACATTCCACAAAAGATGGCCTGCTCGAACATTCTTGACATCCAGAAGGCTCCAAAACTTTTGGCCCTCCTCCACTGCATGATGGACAGACTCTCGGAGGACACGGAAAAATAACCTGTTCCTTAAATGCTGGATTTTTGATACAATTCCCTTTATGGAAGAATTAAAGAAAAGAGAAATTTTTGGTTACTCGCTGGGCGGATTCGGTAAAAATCTGGCCTACGTTCTTGTTTCGTCATACACGCTCTACTATTACAATTCGGTCCTGAATGTGAGCGCGTCCTTTGTGGCAATACTTTTGATGGTCGCACGCATTTTCGACGCATTCAACGATCCGATTATGGCCGCCATAGTCGCAAAGACAAAGAGCAAGCACGGCCGCTACAAGCCATGGATTCTTTCTGGAGCGGTTCTGAACTCGCTTGTCATTGCCGCAATGTTCACGGTTCCCTACCAGCTGAACCAGACAGGAATCAAAATCTACATCACAATCACCTACTTCCTTTGCGGAATCACCTACACGATTAGCGACATCCCATACTGGTCTGTCATTCCAGCAATCACGCAGCCCGGTCGCGCAAGGGAAAACCTGACTCTCTTCACAAGAATCATGTCGGGAATTGGCACTGGACTTGCGACAGCCTTCACAATGATGTGTGTCAGACAGCTTGGTGGCGGAATCAGTCCGGAGAACTACAGAAAAGGCTTCATGATTTTTTCCTTCATAACGGCGGGACTGTACACATTCTTCACAATCATAACGGTAATAAATCTGCCGAAGGAACGCTACGAGGAAAGCTCCAACATTTCCATAAAGGAGATTTTTTCGTCGCTCTTCCACAACGACCAGGCTCTGGTGGTCTCCGCAATCATAATACTTTTCTTCTCGGCCATCAGCATGACGATGAACCTTGTGCTTTATGTTTTCGAGCATGAGAACATCGAGATGACCATGTTCGGACGCACGTTCGACTACAACAAGCTCTACACATTCTACATGGTTCTTGTTGGCGTGGTCGAATTTTTGAGCATGGGACTTTTCTATCCAATACTCAGGCAGAAACTTTCAAACCGCAGAATCTTCAAGGTGGGAACCGTCAGCGCGATTTTGGGCTACATGGCGTTCCTTGTCATGGTGTTCGTCAACAGAAAGATGGGCTTCTGGGCAATCACAATCCCGACTCTGTTCCTTGCGTTCGGACTTGGTATAGCATACGTGCTGATTTCGGTCTTCATCGCAAACGCCGTGGACTATGGCGAAAAAAAGACTGGCAAAAGACAGAACAGCATGATTTCATCGCTCCAGACACTCATGCTAAAACTCTCCACGTCATTCTCGGTGCTGATTACGGGAATTGGGATAGACTGGATAAAATACACGGACGAAATTGAGCAGGCGCGTGATGTGATTGTGCGGGAGAGGCTTCTTTTTTCCGTTCCTCCACTGCTTTGTATGCTCGGGGCCTTCATACTCCTGACCAAGCGCAAGGATTTGTAGATTTATAGCGACACAAAAAAAGGGACCGCCCGAAAATTTGGGTAGTCCCTTTTTAATTTTCTTCTATATTATTGGAAGATTACAACGAACGCACAAGCCTGATTCCTGTCACGGCATTTCTTTCATGTCCCGACATTCCCGAATAATGATTTTTTACTGTGGAGTTTGCCGCACTTCCGGCCCAGGAACCACCTTTATCAGCTTTTGCTCCGCTTGACGTTTCTCCATGGCACCATTCCCAGACATTGCCTGTCATATCATATATTCCCTTGGTGTTGGGAGCTTTTCCTCCCACCTGATGTGTACCGCAGACAGAATAGTTCTTTTCACTATTAGTCAAATCAGTAGCGTTCTCGGGATTTGAAGGAGTTGTCGTTCCATCATTATTTCCCTGATACCAACCCACATCATTTATATTATTGGAACCGCTGTAAGTATAATTCCATGCCTGATTAGACGTGTCTCCTCCCCTAGCGGCAAATTCCCACTCCTCTTCGGTAGGAATACGATAGCCCTTGCTTCCTTGAACAACTGTCACAGTGGCTTCAGTAATATGTCCGGCATGAAACTCTGTTGGAGTTATGTTGTACGCCTTTTCAATCCCCAGCTTTTCACTAAGGGCGTTGCAGAAGTATATGGCATCGAACCAGGTCACATATTCCACAGGACGGTACTTCTGTGTTCCGACTACATTCATAGGAAGAAGATATTTATCGCTTTGCTCCGCATCCGTTCCACACAAAGACGGATTCTGGGAAAAAGTTTTTACAGCTCCACCCACGGTCACGGTCTGGTTTTCCATAACCTTGCTGTAAAGTTCCTGCGTAACCTCGTATTTGCCAATGGCGTAGGGTGCAATTGTCACAGGGCTTGTCAAACCGGAATCAACTCTAAAAGCTCCAGATTCCCCAGACGACCTTGTAACATCCACAGATGCCGTTATGATATCCACTTCCGCAGTATATTGAAGAAGCTCGTTATTCACCTTTATGCCATCCGCCACGCGCGTCCAACCTGATGTTGACCCACTGTTTTCAGGATTCTCCGGACTTGGACTCACCCCGTTGTTCGTATTTGGACAAGACACAAAGACCAGCCCAAGGACCATAGCAGTAAGGGCCGCCAGCATTTTTGTTTTTTTCATAAAACCTCCATACATTTACAAGGAAAATATTTTGACCCCGATTCCCTATATTTTACCACATAATATGGAAAATGGTTAGCATTTTTTTGTCCGGGCATACAGTTTTCATGCCTCCCGCCAGACGCACGAGAATTCATTTTGGCGGGACATTGCATTTGGCTGACATGGTTCCCAAATTTTTCAAAAAAACCTTCCAAAACCATTTTACAGCGGTCCTTTTTGATTAAACCGATATTAAACAAATAGTTATCGAATATTTAATCATAGTTTAACTATTAAACAATTTAACAATTAACTCATTTAATACATAATAACACAATGTTAAATAATGATTAAATCGTTTAATATCCGTTAAAATATTTACTTGACATTAAACCCCTAAAACCCTATCATGTCAGAACAAAAAATGGAGGAATCAATATGAAGTCGTATGCGTTCGCACTGCAGAAAGGTGGAACCGGAAAAACAAGCATATCCGTATCGGTTGCCGTGGAGATGGCCAGACGCGGAAAAAAGGTTGTATACATCGACTGCGACCCACAGGGGAACTCAAGTTCATGGCTCTTGGACGACTTTGAGCACGAGCTTGCGGACATACTCTACGACAGAATTCCGGTCCTTGAATGTGTGTACCAGTCCGATCTGGAAAACCTTTTTGTAATCCCCACGTTCGGGGTAGGGGGGAGCCTCAAGCAGTTCG
>DGGQ01000009.1 GCA_002392275.1 Treponema sp. UBA3870 | reverse complement strand
GGAGAGGTCAAGCGAAGTGAGGCCGTAGCACCCATAGAACATGGAGCTCATGTCTCTCACGTTTGAGGTGTCAAGGCCGGAGAGGTCAAGCGAAGTGAGGCCGGAGCAGTCGTGGAACATCCAGCCCATGTCTCTCACGTTTGAGGTGTCAAGGCCGGAGAGGTCAAGCGAAGTGAGGCCGTAGCACCCATAGAACATGGAGCTCATGTCTCTCACGTTTGAGGTGTCAAGGCCGGAGAGGTCAAGCGAAGTGAGGCCGGACTTGTAGAACATGTAGCTCATGTCTGTCACGCTGGAGGTGTCAAGGCCGGAGAGGTCTAGTGAACTGATGCGGGAACCGGAGAACATGTAGCTCATGTCTGTCACGCTGGAGGTGTCAAGGCCGGAAAGGTCAGGCGACCAGAGGCGGGAACCAGAGAACATGTGGCTCATTTTTGTCACGCTGGAGGTGTCAAGGCCGGAGAGGTCAAGCGACCAGAGGCCGTAGCAGCCACTGAACATACTGCCCATGTCTGTCACGCTGGAGGTGTCAAGGCCGGAGAGGTCAAGCGAAGTGAGGCCGGAGCAGCCACTGAACATACTGCCCATGTCTGTCACGCTGGAGGTGTCAAGGCCGGAGAGGTCAAGCGAAGTGAGGCCGGAGCAGCCACTGAACATGGAACTCAGGTTTGTCACTTTTGAGGTGTCGAAGCCGCTGAGATCTATGGTTTTAAATTTTTCGCAATTTTTGAATAATTGGGACGCATTTGGATTTAGCGGAATAAGCTGGTTTGAATCTGTATATCCTTTTGCATAGTAATAAACTGTAAATCCGTTTTCCCATACGTATGCGGGTATTTCACTTTCGTCTGTAGAAATCAAATATGCAGTTTCATCTGTAGTAGGCGGATTTTCACTTGGAAGAAATTGTGCGTTAGTGGATAATCCTAAATTACTTAAGATTGAATTTATTTCTGGACCAGTTTTTAGTACTGCAAAAGAAAATGTTGCGCTTACAGTCACACTTGATGCCAGCATTGTAAAAGAATTTTCTGTAACAGCAACGGCATTTCCCTCAGAGTCTGTAACGCTTATGTCATATAGCACGTAATCTTTTGCAGGAGTGGTGCTTATGCTTACAATTTCTCCGATTATTGCACTTGTCTTGTCAAGGCTAATGCTTCCGCGGTCTGAGTTGAAAGAAGTGTTCACAGAGTAGATAATTGCGATGAATTCTGCGCTTATTGTTACGCTGCCGTTGGGCATTGTGAATGTGTTTCCGCTTGTTGCAATCGGTTTTCCTTTTTCGTCTGTTACGCTGAGCGATGTAAGTTTGTAGCCTGCATCAGGTTTTGTCATTATTGTAACGCTCTGGCCTATTATGGCAGTGGCGGTGTCTGCGCTTACGCTTCCGTGTGATATGCCGCCCGCAATGTTGACGGCGTACTGAATCGCAGAGAATTCCGCGCTTACATTGACATCCGCAGCTGGCATGACAAAAGTGTTGTCCGTTATTTCAACAGCAGCACCACTTGAAGAATCTGCACTCAGCCTTACAAGCTGATATCCCGTGGCAGAGCTTATGGTTATGCTAATGGTCTCACCCATTGTGGCGGTTGTCTTGTCAAGGCTTACGCTTCCGTGCTGGATTCCGTCCGCAATGCTCAGCCTGTAGTTTATAAGCGAGAATGTCGCGCATATGGAAACGGCAGATTCCGGCATTGTGAAAGTCTTTTCAGTTACGGCGATTTCGTTTCCCTCTGCATCTGTTACGGTTAAACTGCTAAGCTCATATCCTTCAAGCGGAAGAGTCTCTATTTGCACTGATTCACCTGCCATGGCAGAGTTCTTGACTGTGCTTACGCTCCCGTTTTCAATTGTCTCTGCAATTTTGATTTCATAACCGAAAGTTGCGCTTACAGTTACGTGGGCCTTGGGCATTGTAAAGGTATTTTCTGTAACGGTGATTTCGTTTCCGTCTGCGTCCGTAACATGGATTGAGTTCAGCAGGTAGCCCTCATCCGGCTCGGCGGTAACAGTTATTGTCTCGCCCTGGGCGGCTGATTCCTTGTCTACTGAGACAGTTCCGTTTTCTATGTCTTGTGCTATGCATATATTATGGAATATTGATGCGAACGTTGCGCTGACAACAACGTTTCCTTCCGGCATTGTAAAAGAGCCGTCTGTTACAGGAATCTTGTTTCCATTTTCGTCAGTAACGTTAAGTGCGGACAGTTCGTAAGTGTCAGCGGCTGTCGCGGTGATTTTAACAGTCTCACCACTTGTGGCCGAAGTTTTGTCAACCGAAACTGTTCCATTTTCAATTTCCTCCGCAGCCGTTATGGTGTAGTAAACCGGGGGGTCAGCATTTACTGTACATGAGCTGGCAGCAAATGCAATTAGAATCAATGTGGATACGATAAAAAGATTTTTCAGGCACAATTTTGCTTTCATATTAACCTCTCTTTTTTTAGAATTTTCCTTTCTTAAAGAAGAAAACCAACCGTTTAACATTGAATCCTATTTTAGAATACAAAACAATTTTTGTAGTGAGTATTTACGCACAAAAACCAGTGAAATTTTACATAAAATTCGGTGAAAAATTCACAGGGGCTAAGTGAGGTGCAGTTTCCAGCTTCATTATTAATCCTTGTCAGCTCCAATATGCCGGAATAAAAATCGGATGCCGTCAGTGGGAAGACTTTCAAAAGCAGCACTATTTTACAAAACCGGGGCTTCGTACTCCTCCACAGATTTTTTCAGCGTGTTGATTACCCTCTTTTTGTCAGCGGTCCAAGTGGGAGCAATCAGGAGTCGTTTGGGGCCGTCCCCGGTCAGCCTGTGGATTACGGTGCGCGGATCAAGATGGGAGATATACTCCGGGATGAATGAGCAGTATTCTTCGAGCGTCGGAAGGTGGAAGGGTTTTTCGCGGTAGATTTTTTCAAGCGGCGTTCCTTTTAGCACATGGAGAAGCTGTATCTTGATTCCGTCCAGAACCGGATCGAGCTTTGAAATGTAGTCCGCTGTCGAAAGCATGTCGTCCTTTGTTTCGCCGGGAAGATAGAGAATCACGTGGACCACCACATAAAGCCCGGCTATTTTCAGGCGGCGGTATGCGTCATCGAAAACTTCAAGCGGATAGCATCTGTTGATTTTTTTTGCGGTCGATTCATGCACAGTCTGAAGTCCAAGCTCCACCCACACAGGCTTTATTTTGTTGAGCCGGGAGAGCATTTCAACTGTTGCTGGAGGAAGGCAGTCAGGCCGTGTCGCTATCGAGAGAGCAACAATCTCGTTCCGCTTTATTGCCGACATGAAGATTGGCTCAAGTTTTTCGGGAGCAGCGTAGGTGTTCGTGAATGACTGGAAATAGGCAATGTAGCGCCTTTCGTCTTGCGGAATCGTATGCGGAAATTTTTGGTCAACGAGTTTTTTTGCCCTTTCGATTTGGATTTGAATGTCCTCGGGCGGGGAAGCAAAATCTCCCGAGCCTCCTTCCGAACAAAAAACGCATCCACCGAAACCGGATTTTCCATCGCGGTTGGGGCAGCTGCATCCCGTCGAAAGCGAGAGCCTGTAGATTTTTTGCCCGAATGTTTTTTTTAGCCAGTCGGAAATTGAAACGTAGGTCAAGGAGTTTCAGTCTTCCTTTCTGTCGAAGTAGCCGGACTCCTCAAGATATGCGCGGCGGCTCATCACCAGATTGAGAATCTCCATGTACATGTTGTAGTCCACCTCGATTGCAAGGGGAAAAATATAATGCTCGGTCTCGTCGCAGTATCGTTCAATGAACTCCGCCGATGTGACAAAGCCAAGTGAAATCATGTTGCTTATGCGGTCGGCACACTTTAAGACTTTCGCCTTGTGGCTTCCGTTTGCGATGATTCCCTTGATGTAGTCGGCCTTGAGCTGTCCCTTTTGTTTCGTGACCTCCATCACAAGTTTAAGAACCTCCTCGCCGTCTGAGTCAGCGTTCCTTATGATTTCGGGGTCAAAGTCCGGGAGGTCTTCGATCACGTCATGTACCAGGGCGGCCTTCAGAAGAATCGGATCGATATAACCGTAGTCAATGAGGATTCCAAGCGTGTCCATCTGGTGTCTAAACATATTCCCGCCAGCAAAGCGTGCTTTCCCGATCAGCGCAGTGGAGATTTGGATATAGGGCGCAAGAAAAATCTCTTTCAACTGGAGCATGTGCTCCATGTCCATCCTCTCAGGTTTGTCAACAGCCATATTAAAAGTTTTTCCCATAAGGTCCTCCTGCACATTGCAAACGTGCCATTTAAAGACGAAAAATCCCCGGAGCAAAAACCCCGGAGACCACAAATCAGAGACTCTTTATATATGAAGAAAGTTTTTCAATTCTGCGAAGGCTTTCCTCCAGTTTATCCTTTTCTGCCTGAACGACTTCCGCCGGCGCATGTTCAACGAATTTTCCGCTGAGCTTTGCCCTGCTCCTCTGTACCGAAGTTTCTTCTGATGCAATTTCCTTGTTGAAGCGGGCCACAAGCTGATCCTTGTTTATGCTTTCGTCAACCAGAAGGAATGCCTCGAATCCAGAGCCAACTGTTCCGATTGATTTTTCAGGATTCTCCCCGACGAAATCAATTCTGCTTACTCCGGCAAGAAGCTCCACCATGTCGGTCTTTTCCTTAACAACCTCGGCGGCACTTCCTGCTGTAATCTTTACGGCGACATGAAGTTTTGCGGCAGGGTCAAGTCCACATTCAACACGGAGTCCACGGATTCCGCGAATCAATTCCTTGAGCGAATCAAACCTTGTGGAAATTTTTGAATCGACACGGCTATCGCTTGCAACAGGATATGGAGCGTCAACCAGAAGCCCGGTGTATGTGCAGTCGGAAATTATTTCCGTCTTTCCGGCCTTCTTTCTGTTTTCAACGATTTCTGAAAGCGGAAGTTTTCCGTAGATTTC
>DGGQ01000196.1 GCA_002392275.1 Treponema sp. UBA3870 | reverse complement strand
TTAAGTCGAAATTCGGGCTAATAGAATTTTATCGCTTGTTTTTTTTCATGCACTCGCTCCTTTTGCCTGCAGATAAGACTTTACTTCTTCAAAAACTGCCTTATCGCCTTCAACATGAAAAACCAAAAATCCTTCACGGATAAAAGTAAGTACATCCATATTGTCCAAAAATCTCTGCAACCTGTTTCAACGAAAGAGAATATTTTTCTGCCATCATGCGTAATATCCGTATCTGCATAAACAAAATCTGCTGGCTTTCATTCATTTAATCTTCCCATCCATTTTCTGTTAGTCTCTTCTTCGTTTGCACCATTTATTATATCACACTTCCACAAATTTATATAGCACGTTTCTACGCACCCATTCCACTCCATTCTCTACCCCCGATACCAACCGTAATTGTGTCCGAAGATAGCCTGTAATTGTGTGCGTGGATAATATTGGATGAGACAGGCAGAAGCAAGGCTTGAACAAATGGACATTATCCAATCAGTCGGTCAAAAGATTTGGGATATCTTTTGAATATACATTAATTACATAACAACTACCGAATACCATGTAATGATGGAGATCTGTGTTTCTAGGTACATCAAGGATTTTAGCCAAGCTTCTTAGAGATTCTGATTCTGCAACTTCGACAAGAATATTATTGCCCCTATCAGCCTGCCCCAGAAGCTTTAGATAAGGATCTTCGTCGGAGGAGTCAAAATGATAATAGGATTCCCAGTGGAGAACAGCCGGCTTGTTTTCATCATAGATTATTCTAACGTCCAAGGATTCCCCATCAGATTCAACTCCAACAACATCGCTTTTTATATACGGTAAATCGATGCCGCAAAAATCAACATATTTTTCGCTCATAGCTGCTCCATGATATCTTCGATTTCGTATACAACAAGTTCAATCTGATAATTATCAGTCATAATCATAATATGCTTTAATTCATTGCTTTGAATCATTCCAAAGGAACCTTCACCGATTAAAAGCAAAAGCGATGAATTCAAAACTTCATAAAATCCATTTTCGCAATTATATTTGTCTCTGAAATATTTTTTCGGCGTTCCCCTGTAATATACCACGCCACTTTCTACCAAATCAATTTTCAATTCTAATCGATTATCATTTATCAAAATAAAAAAATCATTCGGAGTTTCTTTTATGCATTTAAAAATAAAACCTCTTGATTTTTTCAGCAGAGGTTTCAATTCATGATTTATTATGCTCATAAATTATTACTCCATGTATATACCCCGGCATTAATCATAAAGATCCAGCAGATTCCAATATCCATAAGCTTTTTTATTGCCGTTTTTTCCAAGCTGTCTTAACTGCTTCACAGAATACCAGAAATCCAGTTTGCCGTCCATGCTTTCGGAATCGGTGCGAGACTCGTAGCCAACGGCGGATCCATATTTATTGTTTATCGATTATTTTTAAAAATCAAAACAACAATTCCCGCAACAATAAATGCCCCGATAATCCATATTGCGGTCAGAAACAAGCGTTTTTTTAACATCTGCTTCCAGGTCTGAATGTAAGGGATTCCCTCGCAGCCGGGAAGAATCCAGAATTTGCTGTGTCCTACCCAAAGCTTATCTATCACAATGCCGTCGTACCAGTTCATTACTTCCAGAAAAAGCAGTGCCTGAAAATATGCCGGCCAAAAATCAGAAAGCTTATTCCACAAGCCGACAATCAGAACGAGTGCGACAAGCATGACGACATAAAATTCCGTCATAAAAATTTTTCGCTTGCGGTTCATTTTTTCGCGGGTTGAAAGTCCCAGCTCAAATGCTTTTTCCTGCACGGACTTGGGATAAAAAAACAATCCGTCAACAGCACCGTGACGAACGGCAAACTTCACCATCAAAGTAAACAAAACGCAATATAAAACCAGTTGAATTATAATGAGCCATAATTTTATCATATTTGACCTCTTTTGTTTCCGCACAAAAATACAATCACAAACCAGACAATCATACTCTCGCTCATGAGCGCGTTCGTAAGCTCATAAGATAGTCGCCGGAACCGTAGCACAGACATCCCAAAATGCCACAAAGCAAGGCAAGTTTGTTTTATTTTTACGTTCGCACAGTCTGCCATTTCTTCAAGTTGCTTTATTTCTTCAGGATTAAGTTTGATTTTTACCGCTTCTGAAAGAGCCCTTACCTGTTCAGGCTTACGGCAGCCACACATTGGAATTACACCCTTGTTTGCGCAAAAAGCCATGGCAACTTGTGGAACCTTAATTCCGTGCAAATGATCTTTGATGTCGGTTGGAAGATGAAGCCAATATATATCCACGTAATCTCTTTTAAAATCGTCCAAATCTTTTACAAGAGATTTTCTTACGCGGCCTTTTTTGTAATGGGTAAAGGGCGTATACTTTGCAGAAATCACCAACCCCGCCGCAGAGCAATACGCCACCTTGTGGCACGGTATGGTGTTCTCATAAGGTATTGCAGTCGGATTTAATACCCCTTGTTTCGCCCCAGAGGGGCGGGGTATTAAACCCTCCACTCGAATAAAAACATCATCAGTGCCAAATTCACCAATCATTTTTTGAGCTTTACAAAACCGTAATCACGTGCAAGATCGTAAATCAGAATATCGCAAGATTGGGCCATCTGCATGGCATCCTTGATTACCGTATCTTCCACATAATTTCCGCGGATTGCTTTTCCGTATAACTTTCCGTCCCATGCATTTGTACCAATAACGGCAACCGGTTTTAAAATATCCAATTTCCACTCCTTTGTTGTCCATTTATCATCATCTATGATATTTACGATATGCGTCTTTAACGCCCAGTTTACGTACCCCGTCATGGAATCTTATAAAACAAAGTGCAAATCCAAGCCGCAAGTGCTGATGCAGCCGGGAAGATTACCAGCAGCTTCAAAAGCTGACTTTTAATATTATAGCCGTACTTTCTGTTTGAATAAACGCTCTTCACTTCTGGAAAATAGAATTGAAAAAAATGAAATTTCATAAGCAGGAAATAATCAAAGCAAATCATGTCGTAGATTTTATATATGGTAAAAATCAGCACAAACCTTAAAAAGAACTGCCAGAAAGTAAACTTACTTCTGAAACCGTCCCAGATGGAAATGACTCCAACGCCAATGATCATGAGAAAACTGAAAACCATGAGAGTCCAACCGATGATTCTTGCTCCGTAAAAAAGTTCCTTTTCTCTGGGAAGTAATGCCTCCTGAGCCTCCTTTGGTGCTGATGAGAAAAATTTTTTGTCCTGTATAAAAGCAACGGCAGCAAACATCATTAATGTAATCGCCACGCAAAATACTATTGCGAGAAAAATCGTTAAAAGCATATTAGTCCCCCTTTCTTGAAACCACTTTCAAAATCTTTTTATTTCCAGATTAAAAATCTCAAAACAGCGTAATCAACTCCCGAAACAACAAGTGCCATCAGAGAACTGTAAACACAGCCGATTAAAAATGCCTTGAAATGGAAAAAATAATCTTTGTAACCTTTGCATCCTTCCGTTCCGGGAATCACGACCTGTTCGTTGCGAAGCAGTTTTTCTTAAATGCAAAATCTACTTTTATGCCGTCTGATTTCAGATAATCAAAAATGATTTTATTCATCATAAGCGGCATAAACTTTGCCATAAGGTTGTAGTTCATAAAAATGGCAGTCCTATAAAATCATACAAAAAATTAGCTATTGCTAACATAATATAACTTATTGAGCTTTTTGTAAATTGTATTTAAGGTCGCTTCTCCTGTATCAAATTATTATACCGTTATAATCCATGGCAGTTTTACTCTTGTCCGGCACATACCAGTAATCGCAGGAATCGCTGCCCGTTGCAACAGTGTGCGTCCGGATTAATTTTGAGTGCATGAGCTTTGCATACTTGTGGTCAAGATTGCACATGTGCGGCATAATTTCCATATAGCCGTATTTTTTTGCGTACTGAACAAGCGGACATCCGACAAGCGTAAAGGCAATTCCTTCTTCCGTTTGATTCGGATTCACAATCATGTCCCAGGTTTCAAGCCATTTTCCCTCGGTCTTTTTTTGAATAACTTTATCCGCATATTTTTGATAGCTTTTGTAAAGATATTTTCTGAGGGGATTCAGGACCGCCTTATGATTGATGTTCATAATCGGATTTAAAAACTTTACTGATTTATAAATTTCTTCCAGCAAATCATCCATCGCTTTTCCGTCAAGACGGTGGTCAGTCGCTTCGTAAAACGACAGGACGATGATGAACATGGAAAGATTGTCCGCAAGCAGATTTTCTTTTCCACCAAGGTCGGGTGCATTTGACATCATCTTGGGAAAAATTTCTTTTTGCCGCCTGCAAATTGCTTTGTATTCCGACGGGAAATGTTTTCTTATGTATTTTTTTATCTGGCGGAAAATTAATCGTTTCATTGTCAAACCTCAATCCACGTGTTAGCCTAAAACAACTATATATCATTGAAAGTTTTTATGCAAATGCCCTATCCTCTCACCCTGTACCATCTACAAAAAATATGTTAATTTTTTTTAGGAAACACAAATGACGGACATTCTTTTTGAGTACGACCACATTCTGATAAGGAGCGAATATAAAACGCCGGAACTTCACTCGCATCTTGCAAGCCACCTGATTGTGTGCCTTGACGGAAAAATGCAATGTACGGTTTGCGGAGAAGATTTTTCTGCGGAAGGTCTTTTCATTGCATCTGATAAAATTCATACGGTTCATGCGCCAAAAGGAGAAATGCTTCTCTATCTATTTGACGCGGCAAGTACGGCATCCAAAATCATTGAGCGGGACTATCTTTGCGGAAAAGATTTTTGCATTCTGGACGGCATCTACCGGGATGGAGAATCAACGGTTCAGAAAATCAGAAATATTTGGAATGAATATGGAAAAGATTCTGCATCAAGCACCGACAGGAAAATTCTTGAAGCAATGAATCTGAATCTGGTAGCGACCACACCGACAGACGAAAGAATAAAACGTGTCCTTGAATATCTTTCCAGCCTTAATGCAATTCCCGGCGACATTATGAAAAAACTGTGCGACATTTCATGTCTTTCGCAAAGCAGGCTCTCGCACCTTTTCACTCAGAACATGGGAATGTCACTCCACCGCTATCTTTCTTTCGACAAAATGCGCAAGGGTTATACCAATTTTCTTTCGACAGGAAACATCACGCAGGCAGCCCTTGATTCCGGATTCGACACGCCCTCACACTTTGCCGCAACATGCAAGCGGATGTTCGGTCTTTCGTTTTCCGAATTCCAAAAAAGCACACAAAAATAGCATCTAAATGAAAGTCTGATTGCCTCGCATAAGCTATTATTCAATCAAATGAAATCCAGGAGGCAAGATACATGAAAAAATATGACATAAATCAGCCGGTAAATTTGAAAAGCGGCGTATACCATTTGAACGACGAACGGAATTTTGACTACCAGCTTAACCGCGTAATCAATTGGGACGGCGGAAGGATTGAGGACGTTCAGAAAATTGCATCAAAAATCCACAACAGCGAAGATTGGAAACGCGAGCTTATTGCGCTTGGTGACGAGGCCATGAAAGAGGAGCGTATTGAAAATGCGATTGCCTATTACCGCATGAGCGAATTTTTCATGTACGACGGCGACCCCGACAAAAAAGCGTATTACGAAAAAGCAACAAAACTTTTTTATGAATACTATGCGGATTTTTTCACGGACAACGGAAACGGCAGACGGATTGAAAAACTTGAAGTGCCGTATCAGAATGTAAAACTTCCGGTGATGCACGTAAAGCCAAACGGAAAACGCAAGGGGCTGATTCTGATTCACGGCGGAAACGACAGCTATTTTGAAGAATTCCTGTTCAGTCTTTTGTATCTTCAGGAAAAAGGATTTGAAGTCTATCTTTTTGAAGGTCCGGGTCAGGGCGGAGTCATGAGGATGCAGGGAATGCATTTTACGCATGAATGGGAAAAACCTGTAAAAGCAGTCCTTGATTATTTCAATCTGTCAGACGTAACGATTGTCGGAATTTCATTGGGAGGATATCTTGCTCCACGTGCGGCAGCGTTCGACAAAAGGATTTCGAAAGTTGTCGCATGGTCTGTGTTTCCGTGTTTTCAGGATGTAATCGTTGGAATGCAAAAACCAGCCGTACAGAAACTTTTTTATTTTTGCATGAAGTTCCATCTGCGCGCGCTCATAAATTTTGTTTTTGCAAAGAAAGCAAAAAAAGAACCGGTGATTGACTGGGGTCTGAAACATGGAATGTACGCCTACGAAGCAAAGGACGCTTATGGCTATGCAAAAAAACTGAAGCTTTATGACATTAAACCTGTTGCAGAAAAAATAACGCAGGACATGCTGATTCTCGGAGCGAACGACGACCACTTCATTGACTACCGGCTAATCGGACGCGAAATCAATATGCTGAAAAATGTAAGAAGCCTTACATTCCGTCTTTTTACCGACAAAGAAAATGCACAGAACCACTGCAACGTTGGAAACGGAAAACTTGCATTGGACACAATCTGCTCATGGATTGAAAGTTTTGCTCCATCCGAAAAATGAAGTCAATGAATGAAGCGCATCGAATCAATGAAGTGCTTCAACTTGATTTTTGATTTCTCCAATTCCTGCCAGCACAGCATCTTTTTTTTTGGGTGTGTAGAATCTGATTTTCGGTTCGATTTTCAAAAGAAGCGGAACAAGCGACTTCAGTTTTTCGGGATTCACTTTGTCGGCAGGATAGAGAACAAGAATGCTCGCGGTACTTTCCTTCCATGTGATTTCAGCATCGGGACAAATCAGTTTTACGACATCAAGCGCGGCGGCACGAATTTCTTCATCACGCAAAATCGGGTCACGAAAACGCAGGCGACCCGAAAAAAAATTGTACTGCATTTTATCCTCACTTGGTCAAAACCGGTTTCATGGCATTTACACTAAACGCAACTGTTGAAGCATTATGCAGGATTGCAGCCATGGACGGCGAAATGATTCCGAAAAGACCGAGCAGCATAAACGTCGTATTCACTGCAACAATTCCCCGGTTGTTCGTGTCGATTTTTTCCATGAGCCGTGAACCGAGCACACGTGTTTTATAAAGTCCTTCCAATCCATCATCAGCAGAAAGAATTATATCGGCGGTCTCACCTGTAATGTCGGCGCAATCTCCCATGGCAATTCCAGTGTCCGCAACAGAAAGAGCAGGCGCATCGTTTATCCCATCGCCAATCATAATCACCTTATGGCCAAGCCTTTTTTGTTCCTCAATGAAATTATATTTATCCTCAGGCAAAGCGCGAGAAATATAATGGTCAATATTTGTAATCATTGCGGCATTCCTTGCAGCTCCTTCGTCATCACCAGTAATCATCACGCAATTTTTGATTCCGCTCCGGTGAAGTTTTCTGATGATTTCTGGAGCATTTTTCCGCACAGGGTCGTTGATTGCAAAAATTCCTGCAAGCTGATTTTCCTCCGCAAGATACAGAAGCGACTCACCTTTTTCAATCGCCTCTTTCTGGATTTTTTCAAGTTCCCTTGGTTCACGGACTTTTTCATCCTCGAAAACAAAATGGCGGCTTCCAATCACAAGACGCTTTCCATTCAGCGTGGTAGCAATTCCGTGCGCAACAATGTATTCGACTTTTGCATGTTCCTCCGGGTGCTTCAATCCGCGCTCCTCGGCTGCCTTTACAATGCAGGAAGCAACAGGATGCGCGAAATGTTCTTCAAGACACGCGGCGACAGTCAGAACCTCGTCTTCCGTTCGTCCGTTCAAGGCAATGACACGTTCAAGATGCGGCACTGCGGCTGTCAATGTTCCGGTCTTGTCAAAAACAACTGTGTCGGCAACGGATGCATCTTCCAAAAATTTTCCGCCCTTCACGATGATTCCGTTTTCGGCAGCTTCCTTCATGGCACTCAGCACGGCAATCGGGGATGCAAGTTTCATTGCACACGAATAGTCAACCATAAGGGTTGCCATCACTTTTGTCATGTTGCGCGTAAAAAGGAAAACAGCAAGCGAAAGCAAAAAATTGTATTTCACAAGGGAATCAGCAAGACGTTCCGAACGAACCTGGGACGAAACTTTCAGAGTCTGGGAATTATCTATCATCGAAAGAATGTTCTGAACTTTGGTCTGGCTTCCGACCGCACGCACTTCGACAAACAGCTCCCCTTCCTGAACGATTGTTCCGGCAAACACGGAAGCACCCTCTCGTTTTTCCACTGCAAGAGGCTCGCCTGTAATCGATGCCTGATTGACAAGAGCTTCACCGCGGACAATCATTCCGTCGGCTGGAATCACATTGCCGGTCCGCACTGCAATCAGGTCGCCTTTTTTTACGAGCTTCAGCGGAACGGATTTTTCAATGCATTCACCGTTTTCAGTCCGTTCAACCAAACGCACCGAATCATTTTGTGAAAGCAATCGTGAAGCCAAATCTCCGTAAGATTTTTTCTTAGTAAAATCTTCTATAGTGTCACCGATGTTCAAAAGAAAATTGATGTTGGATGCAGTCTTCGTGTCGCCAGTAATCAGTGCCATTGAAATTGCGGCAGCATCAAGCACTTCGGATTTAAATACATTTCCGTTCGCAATCTGCTCAACGCCTTTTAAAATTCTGGGACCAAGAGACCACACCCGAAGAATCAAACGGATTGGAACCGGGAGAATCTGTTTTAAATAATGCCATGCCGTCATGGTGGCCAAATCAAAAAGAAGATTCTCGCTTTCCTGAGGCTCCTCCACCGAATCAAGCAGCTCTTGATTTTCCAGATACTTTTCCGACAGAGCCATGAAATACGAGCGGATGTGTTTTTCCGAAAGTTTTTCAACATCGTAATAAATGAGAAATGAGCCGCTTGTATAATTCACGCTCACATCATTCATTCCGTCCTGAACAGAAAGAAGTCCCAGAGCCAACGCCGCCTGCCGTCTTGATATTTTTGATTTATCATAGCGGATTCGGATTCGCCCCGGTAGAGAATGCCTTACCGTAAAATTCATTTGAACCTTCCGACCTTATGAGTTCTTTGCGTCCTTTTCAGCCTTAGCGTCTTCCGCATCTTCCTTGATTGTCTCAAAATATTCTTTAGCGTCATCCTTCAGCTGAAGTCCACCGGCAACAAGCTTGGAACAAGTTTTTCTGAATGTATCCGTCTTGATGATTGCAGCAGCCGCAAGTCCAGCAGCCACACCCCAAAGAAATTTTTTTGTACCGTCAGTCATTTTTTTCTCCTTATCGAATGTGTTTATATTTTTTCAAAGCGGGTCACAATATACCCGGCATCTGAAACAATTTTAGAAACCGCTTTTTCTTCAAGCGGTGTCTTTGAACGCACAAGCGCAGATTTTTTTTCAAGGCTCACTTTTGCCCAGACACCATCCTGCAAATTGAGAGCGTTTTCCACACGCCGGACACAATGCGAACAATGCATTCCGTCTATTGAAATATTGTACGCATATTGATAATGGGACGCATTTTTGTCGCGCACTTTGATTTTTGAAGGAGCAGCATCGTGGGTGCCGCAACATGATGAACCATATTTTACACGCCTGATTACACTCAACACGGCAAGCACAAGTACTGCAATTAAAATCAATACAACAATCAACGTTCCCATTTTTTCCGTCCTATCTCAGATTACGACTTCCCACATGATGCCCATGTTTTTAAATCCATCTTTTGGCATACACGCAGGACATTTTTTCTTACCGCCCTTTGAATTGCCCGGACAAGAGCTGCAACCGGAACAGGACGTTACAACTCTGCGGACAATTCCAGAACGCTCTAGAAATTCAATTTTACGAAGAACGTCATCGCCCGTGGTGTGAAGCTCGGAAGCAAGCATTTCAATCGAGCGGGATCGTCCGTCCTTCAGTAAATTCAACAAGCTCTCCATATCACCAAATCAAAACACCGATATGATATGCGACACACGCAAGAAGCAATGCGCCCAAAGTATAATACAGTGCAATAATTGCGGTCCATTTTGCCGAATGAGTTTCCTGATAAGTCGCCGCAAGCGCAACAACACATGGCATGTTGAATGTCACCGCAAAGATAAATGCAAGCGCCTCTGGTTTCGCAACATTGGCAACAAGAAGCTCATTGATATTTGCGACCGCACCACCGGCAACCGTACCGCCGACAGTAAGCATGCTATGGTCAGTAAAGATTGTACTTAGAACGCCTATCGCGCCCTCCTTTCCAATGGAAGATGCAATGAACGCCATAAAAGTTTTCCATCCAAGGCCGAATATTTTCGTCACAGGCTCAATAAATTTTCCGACTTTGTACAGAATGGAATTGTCCATTGAGCCGCTTGTTGTAAACGTGAGCAGCCAGAAGACAAAAGAAACAATAAGCACGACCTTAAGTACCCGGAAGAAAGTGTCCTTTGTGCGTCCAAGAACATAACGGAACAGACTGCCCCACCTTGGCTTGTGATAAGGAGGAAGCTCCATAATCATTCCGCAGCGATCCTCCTTTTTTACAAGCGAATGTCCGAATATTTTTGAGGTAATCCACATGTGCAGAACCATCACGGCAAGGATTGCAACTATTATCAATGGGGCCCAGGCACCAAACCAGACTGATGAGAGCATTGGAACCACAGCCCAGGCAGCACCACACGGAATTGCCCATGCAAGAGCTATCGTCAAAACTTTTTGTCCCCAGTTGTCAATAACACGCGCACCGGCAGCTCCACCCATTGTGCATCCAAAACTTACAAGGAACGGCATTATTGATTTTCCCTGCAAACCAAGTTTTGACATAGTGTTGTCGAACACATAGGAGATTCGGGCCATAACTCCGATTTCCTCAAGAAGGCCGAACACAAGCGTCACGCCAAACACAAAGCCAAGCATTTTCAAAATGAATCCAAGCGAGTTGATTACGACATCGCAGATTATTGCAATCACAAACGGAGGACAATTTATACCTGTGAGCCAACTTGAAACAGGATTTGCAATTGCACCTACAGCACTTCCAATTCCCATAAAAGGAAGCGCGGGTATGAAAGACGCAATCAATCCAAAAAGGACAATCAGAACGACAACAGGCTTTCCACAGATTCTGTGCGTTATCAAGCGGTCGAACTTTCCAAGCTTTCTTGTCTTTTTTTCTGATTTTACGGTTCCATCGAGAATAGAATCTATCCACTCAAATTTTTTGGATCCGGTAAGCAGGACTCCATTTTTTAGATTCGCAACCGTCTCTTCAAACTGATTTCTATCCCCGTCATTCAGACTGGATTTGATTTTCGCAATAACAGGAGCATCGCCTTCAACAGCTTTTTCTGCAATCCACATTGAAGAATATCCGGGAATAATATTGTCTTTAACAAAAGATTTCAGTTTTGTGTATTCGGGAATGGTTCTATATTTCAATTCAAGGGAATCAGCAGAAAGAACGTTTTTATTGTTCACAACCTGCTCAAGGGCTGAATAAAATCCATCGTAATTCTTTTTATTCTGAGCAGAAAAAAGCACGACAGGAATTCCCAGCTTCTTGCTTATTGCATCAGCATCAATCTGCTTTCCTTGTCCAGCGGCAACATCGCTCATATTTAATAGAAGAAAAGTTGGAACAGTAATACCCGCATAATCAGCAAGCATGTAAAGGCTTCTTTCCAGCTGCGAACTGTCCGCAAGAATACAGACGACATCTGCTTTTCCAGATGCAATATAATCGCGGGTTATGATTTCTTCATCGGAGTTTGCGCTCAGGCTATAGCTTCCAGGCAAATCAGCCACAAGATATTTTTTACCGTTGTGCTCAAATTTTCCTTCTTTTTTTTCAACCGTTTTTCCAGGCCAGTTTCCGACATGCTGCTTCAAACCGGTAAGAGCATTGAACAAAGTTGATTTTCCAGAGTTGGGCTGTCCGAGCAAGGCAATTACCGTTTCATTTTTTTCTGTCATACTGCAAGCTCCTCAACTTCAATTCCGTCACATTCCCTGCGGTTCAACGCAATCATCGTGTCGCGGGAATAAACAAGGAGCGGCCTGCGCTTTTCATTTTTGATGATTGAAATGCTGCATCCTGGTGTAAGTCCAATGGAAGTAATTCTATTTACAAAACGGGAATCACCGTTAATCGAAGCAATCACAGCTTTTGAATCCTTTTTTAATTCCGATATTTTTTTCATTCGTTCCTCTTTGATGTTAGATATTGCTAACATTATAGTTACCCCCATCTAACTTGTCAAGCGAAACAAAATCACCAGAGGATGGGTTATTTTCATTTAAAGATAATGTCATGGATTATTGATTACAGAAAACTATTTTTTTATCAGTTCCATTTTAAAATCACAGCAGTCTCCGCCGGTTCCCAATGTTTTTGTCCGCGTAAACTTCAAGCCCGGAAGATTTCCATAGCTGTAAACATCATTTTCGCAAAAAAGTTCCGTAAGTTCAGGACATCCAGCTTCCGTCAGATATTTGTTGTACGGACATCGGGTTATGTCCATTCGGAATTCGCCTTTTGGACATGCATAAAAAATATTTTGAAATCCGGCTGCCTCTCCGAAAAGTTTACGGCTCATGGAATCCCACATCTTGATAAAAAATTTTTTAAATCCCGGAATATGAGTCATGCGTGCAAGCGACTTCCCTGTTTTTAATGATTTTTCTTTCATCGTATTCTGCATAATTTCGTATGCCTGACTCTGGGCTTTTTCTTTTAATGAAAGATAGATTGCCGCAGCCGGAAAAATGAATCCGCGCGTATGAGCTTCGACACCTTTTGGCAGTCCAGAATATTTTTCAATCATCACCTCAAGTTTTTCGTTTGCCAGATTCCACACTTCCGCACACATTTCAGAACCAAGTTTTTTTTCGATTTCTTTTTTTATGAATTTTTTTCCTTTTAAAATTTTTGAAGCATCTTTCATTTTTTGCACTCCACATATTCCACCGCAGTCTACCCCAGATTCAACATTCCGATTAAACCGAACATGGCAAGTCCAAGGCTCGGCATAATTATTCCCGGTAAATCCTGAAATGTTTTCGGATTGATTTTTCTAAAGCTTATGCCCACAATCAAAAACACAAGCGGATTTAAAAGAACGCAAAATTTCGGAACATTGAGCGCGCCGTTTAAAATTGCAACAATCACCGTGATTGTGGGCGCAAGAAGAATCATGTAGCCAGCTAAAAATGGAACTGCAATCTGCCTGTAGATTTTTTCAAGAATGTCATCTGCAATTTCTAGAGAGCCTCGTTTCATGGCACCCTTGTAAATCAAAGCCTGAACGCAGCACATGGTATGAATCAAGATTCCGGCAAAAGAACCGAAATATCCGAAGCCCAAAGTAAGATAACCGAGCACCGGATGTGTCGCCGCAATCTGCATACCAAGCGAATAAAATCCAAGGCACACAAGAGAATCCCCGACCAACGCAAGTGCAATGGAAAGACCGAATCTCCAGTCCGCCATTTTGATCCAGTTGCTGTCGATGTTTTTTGAAGTTCCAAGTTTTTTGTTTCCGCGTCCTTTCAAATCAAAAAAAATGTCTCCCGTGCAGCAGAGAAGTCCGCCGACAAAACCCAAGCATGAAAAAACAAAATACATCTTATCCATAATACCGCCTCACTGGTCTATGGAAAATCATTTTATGTTATCTTATGCTAACTTGTCAAGCGAAAGGATAGCTTTACTATGGAATGTTGAAGAACTTGGTTTAATCATGAAACTGGTAACTAAGAAAAACCTGCGCTCCTAAAATCAAATCGGACAAAACTTTGCAAAAAATGTCGGGAGAACTCCTCTTTTGGACGGTAAAATGGTATCATAAGAGGATAGAGGTTTTGATATGGAATGGTTGAGCTGCATTCGGAAAACGATAGACATTTTGGAGGAGCAGATTCTGGAGGACGCGGAACTGGACGACAATTTTGGCATTGGAAAGGTTGCGCGGGAGGTCGGGGTTTCGGCTTTTTATCTTCAGAAGGGCTTTGCGATTATGACCGGGTTTTCGATTGCGGAGTATGTCCGGAACAGGCGGCTTTATCTTGCGGCGCTGGATATTCTTTCAGGCAAAAAAGTAATTGACGCAGCTCTGGACTACGGTTACGACACTCCCGACAGTTTTACCAAGGCTTTCTCGCGCTTTCATGGTGTCACTCCGATACAGCTGAAAAACGAACCACACAGACTCAAAACTTTTCTTCCTCTTAAAATCAATATCACAATCCAAGGGGGAAACAAAATGGATTACATTATTGAAGACGCGGCAGAGTTTACTGTCATTGGTTTTGAGAGAGAATTTGTTTTTAACCAAGGCTACGAAAAAGTGCCAAAATTCTGGGACGAAATGAACAAAAAGTATCTGGCAAAGGCATGGCAAATCTGCAAACCGGAAAATGCAATTGAAGACGCAATCCTCAAAAACCACATTGGAATGTTTGGCGTTTGTATTGACGACAACAATTCAAAAACCTTCCGCTATATGATTGCCGGCAAGTATGAAGGTGGCGATATTCCAGAAGGTCTTTCGCTTTACAAGATTCACAAAACAACATGGGCCAAATTTTTAAGCAAAGGTCCTCTTCCCGGCGCGCTGCAATCTTTGAACACTAAGATTTTCAACGAATGGCTTCCAGGAAATACCGACTGGGAAATCGCCATGGGCATGAACATCGAGTACTACATGAAAGGCGATTCCTCTGCCGCAGATTATGAGTCAGCCATCTGGATTCCAGTGAAGAGGAAGTAGATTTATTTCCCACAATTCTTCTTGTGTGCTTTAATCTTTTTTATGGCCCACTCGTAGTGACTTGATGTGTCGCTTACACAATAGTCACCAAGAGCTGCGTTGCCTGTCCATGGAAAATATTTTTTCGTAAAAAGCTCTTCGTTGGTGTAGCCTTTAATGAGCTTCATGGCGGCAGCGTGGCTTTGGGCAAACATCTTTTTTGCAGTTTCGAGACTTGTTTCCTGATGACGATTCCAGAACATGAGATTCATTGCACCATAAGTTTTCCATGAATATTCGCTCGGTAAAAATGCGATTGCAGATTTTTTATCGCTTACACCCTCATTGTTTTTTGGAAAGTTCAATAAAAGCTGATGCCACTCGTACAAGTGAATGAGTACGTCACGCACATTTTTATCGCGGCTCCAGTGTGCTTCTTTTTTGCTCGGTTGGTCAGAAAAATCAAACGGCGTGTTGAGTTCCGTTTCAGAAAGCCCGTCAATCAGTTTCATAAGCGAGTCATAATTTTCCTGTGCGGCTTTGAGCAAATCTTCTTTGGTATGTGGTCTTGGCATTTTGTCCTCCTGTATGCAAGTCCGGTACATCCGAACATGACATCAGTATATCATGCATCGCGTTGCACCAAAAGAAACAGCTTGTTGCTTTTCCATACCAGTTCAACCATTTAAGTTGATTAGACATTCCAGTGCTTGAGCTTTGATAGCATACTGTCAAAAAACTTTCGCCGCTCGTCATCGCTCTGATTTTCTGGATTGGGCATGTGTTCCAAAAGAAAATCGATGAGCGAATCTTTCTGTTTGTAAATAAAATTGCCATCAACGTAGCACCATTTGCAATAGTCTTCGTTAAAACTATTGTCTGGCTCCCGACTAATCATAGAATCTTCTGTTAGCGGCATTCCACAACACTGACAAAAAAGTTTTCTCGGTTCTCCAAGCAGAGTATTTATGGAAACGTTGAACTCTCGCGAAAGAACTTTGAGCATCTGTGGATTCGGTTGCGTCTCTCCGTTCTCCCATCTACTTACAGCCTGTCTTGTAACATTCACGCGGCTCGCCATTTGTTCCTGAGTAAGATTATTTTTTTCACGTAGGGTCTTGAGTATTTCCTGAACTTCCATCCGATGCCTCACTTTGAATTGATACTATAATTATAGCACAGGTTTTTGGAAAAAGATAGAAAGGGCGTTACCTCTACTCCCTTTGGTCGCAGAGGTCGGCTGTTCCGCAGTTCCCTAACGGTCAGCCGCTTCACTCACTCCATGCTGTCGTTCGCTCCAGTGGCCCGCTTTGCGGCTGCTCCATAGC
>DGGQ01000127.1 GCA_002392275.1 Treponema sp. UBA3870 | reverse complement strand
CCCATGTCCAGAAAATGCTGGCGGAGCTCACCGTTGCCACCAGTTTTTGAAATGCGGGCAGAAGCTCCGATTGGTAAATCTTTTAGTGTCACATCAATCCTCTTTGTTGTTTGATAATTATACCACAAATCATAAAAAAAATACAAAGCCCGGGATTAAATTCCTGTTGCCCGACATTTTTTCAAACAGTTTTCCGTTTACACCTTATTGACCAAATGTGCTTGGAGTCTTATAATTATAGAAATGAACGAAGACGTTTATCTGATTTGATAAATTTTTATCAGATTGGGTGAGCGTCTTTTTTTTCGAGGCGTAAAATGGACAAGGCTTTTTTGATTCTTGCGGACGGAACCGTTTTTGAGGGACAGAGCATTGGAGCAAAGGGAACGGCAATTGGCGAGACCGTTTTTACAACTGGAATGACAGGCTATCTGGAGACGCTGACAGACCCAAGCTATTTTGGACAGATTGTCACACAGACTTTTCCGCTGATTGGAAACTACGGAACCATCCCCGCTGATTTTGAGAGCAAAAAATCCTGGGCAAAAGCTTATGTCGTCCGGGAGATTTGTGACAGCCCATCCAATTTTCGTTGCGAAGGAAAGCTTGACAGTTTTTTGAAGGAGCAGAAAATAATAGGCATCTCGGGAATTGACACACGCGCGCTTACAAAAAAACTTCGCGAGGCAGGTGTCATGAACGGAATGGTTGTTAGCGGCTATGACGCGGATGTCATTGTTGATGAAAAGACTCTTGATAAAATCCGCTCATACAAAATTGTTGACGCAGTAAAAAATGTCCAGCAGAATATTGATTTTCCACAAAAAATTGTGAATAAAAAAAACAGCGTGGTTCTTTTTGATTTTGGAGCGAAGGCAAACATAAAGCGTGAACTTGAAAAACGTGGATGCAATGTTACCGTCGTTCCATCAAACACAGGTGCTGAAAAAATAATTTCACTTTCCCCGGATGGAATTATGTTGAGCAATGGACCTGGAGATCCAGCCGAAAATTTGGAAATCATTTCTGAGATAAGAAAACTTTGCGAATACAAAAAAATTCCAATATTCGGTATCTGCCTTGGACATCAGATGCTTGCGCTTGCACGTGGAGCAAAAACCGTCAAACTAAAATACGGACACCGTGGAGGAAATCATCCTGTAAAAGATTGTGCGAGCGGAAGAGTCTACATCACAAGCCAGAACCATGGCTACGCGGTTGACCCCGGTTCCCTTCCTGATTTTGCGAAAATGAGTTTCGTAAATGTAAACGACGGAACCTGTGAGGGAATAGACTACACGGACATAAATGCGTTTAGTGTCCAGTTCCATCCCGAAGCATGCGGCGGACCACATGACACTAATTTTTTGTTCGACAGATTTTTTGCGATGCTGTCAGATGGTGACTAAGCCGACATTGTACTTGTCTAAAATTTTTTCTGGATAGTAGGACAGTTTAGCCTTCCTCAGTCCCTCGACACCCAAATCCTCTTCCCTGTTGATGTATTTTGTGGAAATTGTTTTTGCAAATTCATTATTTATTACAGCGTACCCTCCATCCTTTGCGAAAGCGGAAAGACATTTTTCAAAATGGATGTCAGTGACATCCGGACTCAGCCTGCTGGAAAGACAGAATGCGACAGGAAAAGCCTGGACAAAAACAATTCCCCCGGACATTCCGCAGACTCTTGAAAAATATTCAAAATTGTCCAGAGCGTTTTTTATAATCGCGCGCTCAATCTGTAAATCTTCGGAAAAATCTTTTTGCTCAACTCTTTCGGAACTTTCAATAAACCATTTTTCCTCAACCTGCATCGCGGATTCCAAATTGTCCAAGCCCAAAATCTCGAACCTGTATTCTGGATATTTTTTTACGAACTGGTGGATATGGTTTCTTTTTTTACTGAACTTTTTTCCCGGAAGATTTGCAAGATTTTCAGTCAAATAAATATAATCGCCAAGTTCGGGCGCGGCTTCTATTTTCGGGGAGGCATAAAGTTTGCAGAGGATTTCTTTTTCATCTGGGGTTATGTTCCCAAAAACACATTCGCAATTTGAAGTCCGTGCATCCTCTAAAATATTTTCAAGTGCATTTTTTATTTCAGAATTGTCGCCTTCAATATTGTGAGGAAATCCAAAATAAATTTTTCCACCTGCCAAATATTTTTCGTAAATCCATCCATCGCAAACAGAAATCTGCGAGCTGTATTTCTGTTCGTACAGAATGGAATTTATCGTGCTATAGTTGTTCTCAAAAAAATTATTTGCCAACGCACATTTCTGCAAAATATCAGCGTCTGCAAGAACAGTTGTATGCCATTCCATTTTAGTATCTATTCAGTCCCGAGAATTTGTTCCATGTTTTTTTGCTTTCAAATGTTATCGCGCTTGAAAGCCCTGTATGCCACATTGAATGTCTGAACTGAGCCAGAATCATCTCAAGCCTTGTGTGCCTACAGTTATCTGGTTTCTGCAAAAGATTTTCAGCGGTCAATGTCTCAAAATAGTTTTCAATTTTATTTTTGATGTATCCAAAATAGTCCAGAAGTTTTTCTCTCGAAATTACAATGGACGAATCCTTTTCATAACCCGGGCGGGCAGAATCAATCACGCTTAGATTTTCGGGGATTCCAAAAAGTTTTTCACCCTCATAAACATAGTTGTCTGGGTTGATAAAAAATTTGTCCATGGAATGTAGGTAATGGAAAATATACCGCGAATTGTTCTCACAATCAAAAACAGTTTCCAAATCAGCCATAAGAATTTGGTCCTCGATATTTTTAAAATTTATTTCCATCTGGCTTTTTATCTGACTTACAATTTCTTCCATTGCAATCCTCCTAAAAGTCTATTTTGCCAAATCCAGGTACATAAGCACAAGAGGTTGCCATCCTGACACTCTGGAGCGAAAGCCTTTCGGATTCCTGCCATATTCCACAAAACCCAATTTTTTATAAAGCGACAGCGCCCTCTCGTTTTCGGACACAACATCAAGTTCCAGCTGCGAATATCCGGCGGACACAGCGCACTCAATGCAGGCTTTGAGCATGGCGCAACCGATTCCAAGCCCCCAGTAGTTTTTGTCGATTCCAATTCCCAATTCCGCACGGTGCTTTGTCTTTTCCTTTGCGCCGACACATTCAATTCCCGCTGTACCGACAATTCTTCCGTCAAGCTCCGCGACAATTTCAATCTCGTTGGGGCTTTCCGTTTTTTTCTTCAGGAAATCCGCTTCCTCACTGGCGCTCATTGAATTTTCATCCGGGTAGGACAAAAGAAAATCTGTCTGTCCATGTGTCAGATTGAAAATCTCATGCACGGCATTTCCATCCATTTCCGTTCCGTTTCTCAGAACACATTCTCTGCCGTCTTTCAGTTTTATCGTTTTAAAATATTCCATAGTTTTTATCCAAGTGTTTTTTTCAGAACAAAAAGATATTCTGAAACATGTATGTCGCGGTTCCGCAAATTTCTGCTTCCCCTGAATGTATTGTACGCAATTTTTACGGTCCTGAGTTTTCCATATTTTTTCAACATTCCGCTCATCTCGTCAAAACTTATGAAGCCCTCCGAGTTGTATGAAATCACAATAAATTTTGCGTCCAGATTTGCGATTATTTCCTCCATTGATTTCAATGCGGAATATGATTTGTTGAACACGGAGCGTTTCCAGTCCTGCGTAATTCCGCTTACCCTGCTGACCTCAACATCGAGCTGGTTTTTTAAAATCAGGTTGAGCATAAAATAGTTTGAACCGTATGGATGCTGGTTGTACGGTGGATCAAGGTATGCGACATCAATATTTTTCAGCTCACGTGAAATCTCGACGGTGTCCCTTTTATGGATTTCAAGGTCGGAATCAAAATTGCTGAACACAGGTTCTTTCAGCTCTATCCTTCCAAAAATTCTTGTCAGCGCATTTTTCCCGGATGCACCAAAACATCCAATTCCTGTGTTCTTGTCCTTGTAAAATCCCTTGAAAACTCCGCTCGTGTTCACATGGATTGAAGCCTCGGTTATAAGCGGTGCAAGAAAAAATTTTTTTAAATCATCCTCGCGCACAATCTTGTCAATCAGATTTCTGTATGTGTCAATCAGGACTGCGTTTTCGTGTGTGTAGAAAACTCTTTCGCCAAGCATAATATTTTCGTCGTTTTTTGGTGCATAGTTTTCCGTAATGATTCCGGGGATTTTTTCTTTTTGACATTTCCGCTCAATCCTTGAACGAAGGCGGTCGTATTTTTCTTTCGGAAAATCTTTTTTGTTTATTAGGTAGCACGAATTTATTACGGATGAATAATCTTCCTGGTCGTTCACAATCAGCATGGAGGAATGGCTTTTCAACATACGCGCGACAATTCCGGAGCCGGAAAACAAATCGGCGCAGACAAGTTTTTCCCTGCCAATTGCCTTTGAGATTTTTTCAATCTCTTTTTCTATGTTCCCAATCAGGCTCCTCTTGTTTCCAAGATAGGTGATAATCTGTGTAGTCAAAAAATCTATATTCTCTTCCATACTGAGATTTCTACTCGCCGTCTTTGTTCCCGATTTTTTCACCGACCGTAAGATTTTTGAGCCAACGTTCCTTTTTAAGCCAGATTTGGAAAATCACGACCTTAACCACATCAAGAAGTTTGACAAAAAGATAAAGCATCACAGGACCAATTGCCGTGAATGATTTTAAAATAAAAAGCAATGGAATCATCACCGCAATTGTTATTGTCGAATCAACAATAGCTCCCATGGCCGTATCTCCACCCGCACGTGCGACTGCCTGCTGTGTGTTCATAAAAACCCAAATCGGCATGAAGAAGCACATCATTATGACCATGTTCCGGCTGATTGTGATTGCGCTTTCACTGAGACGGCCAAACACAAGCGGAATAATGAACACGGTTAAAAATCCCAGGAGCATCATAATCACACCGAACACGGCCGCACCGGACAGAAGCCATTTTTTTTCCTGACGCGCACGCTCCAGATTTCCCTCTCCCAGAGTCTTTCCAATTATTATACCAGTAGCGGAATAAATCCCACCGAATGCGACAAAGAAAAGGTTCGCGATTGAAAAACTTGAT
>DGGQ01000212.1 GCA_002392275.1 Treponema sp. UBA3870 | reverse complement strand
CTTTACAAGCGCATCCGGGAAAAGAAGTAGAAAATTTTCTTGATTTTTCCCAAAAAAGATTGTATATTATGGACAAAGCCTGTTCGGGACACGCCGGTGGCATGCCGGGTCGTGAGTCCGATACAGGTTTTTTCTTTTCTGTCCAATACCTTCATGTAATCGGCGGGGTCCACGGGGAAAGCGTGGGTTTCAGTTTTTGAGTATCTGATAGATATTACATCGGTGCGTATTAGTTTGTTGCTGCCTCCATACCCAATAGTTCTGTGACACTTGACGATTTCTTCCAGCGGTAACCCATTGCTGTTGAAATCAAGCAAGCCTGTTCCCCTTATGTTTTTTATTTCCTTGAAAATATCGAAATCAGAATCAAAAAATGCACTTCCTGCAAAGCCCATTCGTTTTGATTTGGTGTCGGCCTGTTTGTATTCGTATGTTCCTACAATGTGTCTATTTTGTTTTTCTCTGTTTATTTTGTCATATTCCTTATTCAACAGGAACGCCGGGATAAGTACGTCTAGTTCATACTCGCTATAAACGCCTCGCTGTCTGGCGAGGTGCAGCTTTTCTTCTGCTGTCTGTGTTTTCCTAGACTGGGTGTCTAGGTACCCCTTGTTCATAAGCCAAGTTTTTTTATGTGGATATGAAAAAGGGCTTAGGTTCCTAAGCCGAAAAGTCCCTGCTTTATGCCAGGACGTGCAACAATATACAAAAAACCTTCGAAATAGCCCTAAAAAGGGGCGTTTTTGAGCATTTCGCTGAAGAAGCCGTATCCACTTGTTTGCGTTTCTGTAAAAATTAATATAGATTATAGACAAAAGAGGAATGGATATGGATGGTTCCAACTCGGGAAAGCAATTTCAGTTCATAAGCATCTTGTTGCTCATGGCAGCATGGGGTTATGCTAACGTAAACTTCAATGGCGACTGCATCAACGATGCAAATCCTGATCCTCGCTGCGTGTATTTGCCCCTGGACGTGGGACAGATGGTAGGTCTTTATGTGACGGATGAGGTATACGGAGATCCTGCCTTAAATTATCGCATTCCCAATGCGGATATTTATGTTTATGCTCCAGATGCCAAGGTGCAATCTGATACAATTGTGTTCTTGGTCAATGGTGTTCCCGTTGTCAATGGAGACAAACTTGTTTCCGATGATAGAGGCTATGTAGTCACTTCCGTGACAGGTCACTGGCCTGTCTCCAATGCCCCCCTGGGCGTTTACCGCGATGCCTCCATGCAGGACGTCAACGTCATCTACGTCTATAACTACTACGTACCGGAGTTCCAGTTCTGCGAGGATGCCGACTGCAAACAAGTAATCACGGATATTTCCGCTATCCAACTGAATGTAGGCGACACCCTTCCAATCTATGTTCAGACAGTAATCCCGCAGGGACCCTCTAAGGGTAAGCTGGACTCTCTTGCGAAGGAACTGCAGTTCTTCCTTTCTACTAAGCACGAGAGTCTCAAGTTCTTGACACCGACGAAAACTCCTATGGGCAAAGCAACCATTGGAGGCACCTCCTATTTCGTCGGACAGCTTTCTAACTCCAGGTCGTCTTTCCTGGTGACTTCGGACAAGGCTATTTCCGATGCGAACTTTACTCTAGAATCCTCTATCTATATGGCACCTGATGATCCGGTTTTCCGCGCCAAGGAGGAATTCCCCGGCAACTTGAAGTTTGTAAATGCCAAGTATCTCTACGTCCTTGTTCCCGACGACAGAGATTGGTTCTACGACAATATGATGGTCAGTACCGATGGCGGCATGACAGGAACCAAAATGGAAGTTGTGCCGGGTATGTGCGGATGGTACCGGATGGTATGGGAAAAGGCTCCGGAAGAAGTAGTGATATACCCCCAACATGATCCTGATTTAGTCATCGGTGGAGAGGGCTTGTGGGGTAGTGGACTGGACCCGTTACCCCTGAAAGCTCTCTTGGAAGCCTATGATTCCGATCGTTTGTATTTTATTCCTGACGATTCTCAATGGCCCGACGGTCAGGGGGGCTTTTATATAAGTGACCCTGGTGTGGATGGAATTTGCGAATTCGATTTGGCAGCCTTGATTTACGATACCGATGAGGATCTGTGGACTGCCAAGATAGGCCATATCTTTTCGACAGATAACGAAAATGAAGGCTATGCAGGTCAATGTCTCGGTGTTCGCAAGGGTATTGTCCAGACGGATTTGGGCACAAATGGTAAACCTGTGCTGAATACCACTTCCGGCGGAAATGGCTTAAGATGTTTTGGCTCCGCGAACAACTTCAACAAGCTGTTCAACTATGTGGAAGGTCTGAACGAGGTCCAGTGTTACGACATGCCCTTTAGGCGCTACGGTGACGACCCCCGCTGGGGATTTGATTCGGACTCTGCGAATATGGCTGGTAACTTGGGCGGATTCCACCCAGTCGATTACACCACCGACGCTACTGTTGTGAGAGAGTTGAGTCCTGTTGACTGTCCTACATGTAGGCAGAAACGTTATGCCAAGGGGCCGGTTCCCTTCACCATAAGCGCGGATGCCTTTGAAAAGTATTGCAGTGGCCCAGGTTGGTATGCGGGCATAGATTGTGGACAAGATGTAACGCTTGCTAATGGAATGCAGGGAGGATTGTTTGGAGATAGCGAACATCCTGCGAATATGTGGGATTGGGGTGCTCCACGCTGGGAAAGTATCACGGGTCACAACCAGCAGTTCTGCTTTGAATCCCATGCTACATTCACCTATCAAGAAGACCAGGAACTTACCTTCCGTGGCAGTGATGACATCTGGGTGTTTATCAACAAAAAACTTGCTATAGATAATGGCGGAACGCACCTTCCTGCTCCCGGTCATGTGCAGCTGAAACAGCTGAATAACACCTATGGTGCGGGGTTCTTGGTTCCTGGACAAGACTATCAGTTGGACATTTTCTTTTGCG
>DGGQ01000171.1 GCA_002392275.1 Treponema sp. UBA3870 | reverse complement strand
CACCATTCTCAATCGAGATATAGACCTCTGTCGCTCCTGCATCTATTGCATTCTCAACGAGTTCTTTGACGACTGACGACGGGCGTTCAACGACTTCACCGGCCGCCAACATATTGAAAACTTTGGGTTCAAGCAGATTGATTTTTGCCATATTTGCCTCGATTAGTCTTCTTCAAGTTGTTTTTTGAGATCCGAAAGGATCGTGAGCGCCTGCATAGGCGTCAAATTGTTGACGTCTGTAGCCTTGATTTGATCTTCAATTTTGCTCGAATGATTGTCAAACAAACTCACCTGTTCCGTCTTGTTTTTCTTTGCGGAAGCAAGCAACATTTCGTTGGTATCACGGTTCTTTGCATCCTCTTCAAGGCTCTGCATAATGCGCTTTGCGTGCGCTATGACAGGTTTTGCAACACCCGCAAGAGATGCGACTTCAATACCGAAACTTTGAGATGCGCCGCCTCTTGCGATTTTGTGCAGGAAGGTTATTGTGTCGTTCATTTGACTGACAAGCACGCGGTAGTTCTTGACTCCTTCAAGGTCTTCCAGCTCGGTGAGCTCGTGGAAATGCGTTGCAAACAGCGTCTTTGCCTTGACGTTCTTGGTGATATATTCAAGCACCGCCCATGCGATTGAAAGTCCGTCCTCGGTGCTTGTTCCGCGTCCAACCTCGTCCATTATGACAAGGGATTTTTCGGTCGCGGACCTTAGTATGTGGGCGGTCTCCGTCATCTCGACAAGGAACGTGGATTCCCCGCGCGCAAGATTGTCGCTGGCTCCAACACGGCAAAAAATCTTGTCCACAATCCCAAGCCTTGCGGATGAGCATGGCACAAAACTCCCTGTCTGGGCAAGGAGCGAAATCAATGCGTTCTGCCTCAGGAATGTGCTTTTTCCGGCCATGTTCGGACCCGTAATCAATGCGAAGAACGAAGAGTTTTCCGCCGTCTTTCCGAGAGACAGATTGTTCGGGACAAATTCGCCGGTCGGTATGTGCATTTCAACAACAGGATGCCTTCCGTCCTTTATCTCCATAATCGGCTCTTCCGAAAACTCGGGGCGCACCCATGAATGTTCAATCGCGGCCTGCGCAAAGGAGGATGTAACATCAGCATACGCAACCTCCCCCGAGACAGCCTGTAGATATGGGACAAAATGCTTTAGCCTTGAACGAACCTCAAGAAAAAGGTCCCGCTCCAGTTCCAGTATCTTTGCGTCCGATTCGTTCAGATTCTGCTCCAGCTCCCTTAGCTTTGGTGTTGTGTATCTGTCGGCGTTGACATAGGCCTTACGCAAAACAAAATAGTCGGGAACCATGTCCTTTTTTCCGCGGGTCACCTCGATGCAGTATCCCATGCTTCCGCTGTTCTTGATTTTTAGGTTCTGGATTCCGGTTGCATTTTTTTCTTCCTCTAGATATGTCTCAAGAATCACGTTGAAGTTTTTCTGCACATCCCGCCAGTGGTCAAGTTCCTCGGACCATCCGTCCCTGATTATTCCGCCATCGGTCAATGATGTGGCCGGGTCATCCAAAATGGAATTCTGGATCAGTTCGACAATCTGCTTTGCGTCGTCCGGATTTTGTTTGGCAAAGTTCAGGTGGCCAAGAACATCCTGTGCCTTGAGCCAAAGCGAAAGTGAAAAACGGAGTGCCTGTAAATCCTTTGCGTGCGCCCTGTCCATTGCAATACGTCCGGAAAGACGCTCTATGTCTAGGATTCCGTTCAGCATGTCGCGTACCCTGCGCAAAAGGGTCCTGTCGTCATAAAAAAGCTGGACATGGTTCTGTCTTGCGGAAATCAATTCCATGGATGTCAGCGGAAAATGCAGCCACTCGCGAAGAAGCCTGCTTCCCATGGATGTCCTTGTAAGGTTCACGGATTCAAGAAGCGTAAACTGCGGCCCGCCATCCCTGATGTTGTTTGTAATCTCCAGATTTTTCATGGACGAGTCGTCTATCACAAGATACTGTCCGTCCTGGTAGACAGAGATTCCCTTTACATGCGGGGAAACTGTGTTGGTGGTCTTCTCCAGATAGTCAAGGAGAAAACCGGCGGGAGGAACTTCGGGTGATGTCTCGTCAAGTGAAAAGGATTTCAGGTTCACGGTTCCAAACTGCTTTAGAAGATGAGAGTACGAAAGCTCCTGGTTAAAATTCCAGTCCGGGTAATATGAAACAGACAGGGCCGGGGTGGTCTCGATAATCTGGCGGATTGTGATGTTGTCTTTAAGGGAATCGGGGAGAATCAGTTCGCGCGGGCTGCATCTTGCAATCTCCTTTGGAAGGTTTTCCGACAAATTCTCCTCCGGGAAGGACGTGGCCCTGAACTCTCCGGTCGTCACAGCGATATACGCAAAACCGCATCTCCTGTGGCTCACAAAAACGGACGCAAGAAAATTGTTTATCCCTCCGTCAAGATACTCGCTTTCAACAGCGGTTCCAGGTGTAATCACCTCGACAACCTTCCGCTCTGTCAGTCCCCTTCCATGGGCAATCTCGCCAACCTGCTCGGCTATGGCAATCTTTTTTCCCATCCGCAGAAGACGGGCTATGTAGACTTTCGACGCATGGTATGGAATGCCGCACATTTTTTTGTCGCCCCGGTGGGTCAATGTCAGGTTCAACATTCGCGAAACATTCTCCGCATCCTCGTCAAACATCTCGTAAAAATCGCCCAGCCTGAAAAAAAGAATCTCGTTCGGATGCTTAGCCTTTATCCCAAGGTACTGCATAAAAAGTGGTGTCTCTTCCGCCATCGCTAAAAAATCCTTCAAACTTAGTCTACAAATTTAATATTGGGATTCCATTATAACAAAAAAAACGGCCCCTGAAAATTCCTTTGCGGAAAAATCTGGAGCCATTTTTTGAACATCGTTTCAGATGGATTTAGAGCCTAAGTCCAAGTTCCCTGATTACCTCCGTGGTCAAATCAACGGACGGGCTGTACCAGAGTATTGCGTTTGATTCCTGAAGGTTCATCACCATGCTGTAGCCACCCTTCTGCGCGACAGTCTGGATTGTGGAGTAGAGCTTCTTGTAGAACGCATCA
>DGGQ01000062.1 GCA_002392275.1 Treponema sp. UBA3870 | reverse complement strand
GAGAAAACGGAGCCGGAAAATCGACCCTCGCAAAAATAATCTCCGGGGCGGAAAAACAGACATCGGGGAAAATTTTTATTGACGGAGCGGAAACAGATTTTTCAAGACCAGCCGGCGCATTGAAAAAGGGAATCGCAATCGTAAATCAAAGGCCGCTTCTTTCATCTTCACTCACGGCAGAAGAAAACATAATCCTTTCGCTCCAGAAAAAAAATTCATTTTTCATTCCGCTCAAAACACCGGATGAACTTCTTGAACTCAAAAAAAAATGGGCGCCGTCACTTTCTCTTAAAACGCTCGTAAAAGATTTGGGAGGCAACAACAGGTTCTACGCTTCACTTCTGTCCGCACTTCTCCGCCATCCTGATTTTTTGATTCTTGATGAGCCTTCCGCATTTCTCGACATGAACGAAAGAAAATCGCTCTACCAGTCACTCAAAGAACTTTCGAATGCAGGAACGGGAATCATCGTAATCACCCACAGCACATCGGAAGCAAAATCATACTGCGACACGATAACGGTCCTAAAAAAAGGAAAGGTCTCGGCATGTTACGAAAATCCGAAAGATTATGTTCCGCCCGTCGTTCAATCGTTAGGATTCCAAATCGCAAAGCCTGATTCGGAAATCAAAAAAAACACGACATGCCTTGTGCTTGAAAAAATATCAAGCAAACCGAAAGACAAGCCCGCACTTTTGGAAGCCTCGATAAAAGTTGATTTTGCAAACATAACTGCCGTCGCCGGAATGAAGGAAGCCGCTCTCGGAACTCTTGAAGATTTTGCCACCGGAATCGACACGGCATACTCAAAGGGAAGCGTTTTTATTTTTGATGAAAAATCGGGGATGAAAAAAATACAGGCAAAAAAATTAAGTTCCGCATTTTTGAGAAAACACAATGCCGCAATCGTTCCTTCCGACAAAACTTTCAGGGCATCGAATCCGAATCTTACGGTAAAGGAAATGCTCGGCGTATACTCAGCCACAAAAAATGAAACCGGCGACGCGCTCAAAATGATTTCCGAAGCGCAGGTGAACATAAGCCCGGAAGAAAAATGCAGTGCGCTCAGCGGAGGAATGTTGCAGCGTCTTATCCTTGCGCGGGAGCTTTCGCAAAATCCAAGCCTGATAATTTTATGCAACCCGATGCACGGACTGGACATAGAGGCGCAGTCAAAACTCGTTAAAAAAATCCAGTCGCTTGAATCAGAAGGAAAAGCAGTTCTGATTGTTGGTGCGGCAGATTTTCCGCTCACCTTATGCTCAAGGGTCTACTCGATTGAGGGCGGAAAAACAAAACTCACGTTTGAAAAAAAGTCCGGGGGAAATCAATAATGAAAAAAAATTTCTTTCCATTAAACAAACTAATTTCCATCCCGATTGGAATTATCGTCTGCGTCGTGACCGTGTGCGCTTTTTCAAAAAATCCGGGAGAGCCGCTTGCAATGCTTTTCACCGGGACATTCACGAACAAATATTATTTCGGAACAATGCTCAACTCTGCTGCCTTTTTGATGATTGCGGGACTTGGTTCTTCTGTTGCACTCAAATGCGGAAACATGAATCTTGGCGGCGAGGGGCAGATATACCTCGGAGGATTCATTGCAGGCTTGATTCTTTCGTCGGATTTGAAAATGCCGGCCCCGATTGTTTTTATATTTACAGCCCTGTGCGTAATTATTTCCGGCGCATTGATGGCATCGGTCTCGGCACTTTTAAAAGAAACAAAGGGTGCGGAAGTTTTGCTCACGACATTCCTTGTAAGCTCGGCAGTCCTTCCATTGATTGACGGAGCGATAACAGCATCAAAAGGCGGATCTGGACAAAATCTTCTTGCGCTTCCATACATAAAAGAAGAATTCAGATTCACAAGAATCATGCAGCCCTCGCCCCTCACGATGACTTTTTTTGCCGCATTGATTTTCTGCGCCGCATCATATTTTATTTTCACGAAAACGTTTTTGGGAAGACGGATGAAACTTTGGGGAACGGCTCCCCTGTTCGCTTCATACTCGGGACTCTCATCAAAAAGAGCGTCGTACATTTCACTTTCCGTATCAGGCTCGCTACATGCACTCACCGGAATGTTTGCGGTCTGCGGAACATACTTCACATGCCACAACGGATTTTATTCCGGCATGGGATGGAACGCATTGAGCGCGGCACTGATATCATCATCAAATCCTCTCGCGTTGATTCCGACATCACTTTTTCTTTCGTGGCTCTACACATCGGCAGGAAGGGTTTCTCTCACACAGGGATTCGGATTCGACATAAGCGGAATAATTCAGGGCGCAATTTTATTTTCGGTTGCATTGAATTTTGCGGCAAGTAAAAAAGGCGGACTTAAATCCGGGAGGACAAAATGAACACTTTCACTTCAATCATTTTCATTGCATCCCCTCTCCTTTTAATAACGATGGGCGCGCTGATAAGTGAATATGCCGGACGGCTCGCGATGTTCATGGAATGTATAATCGGTCTCGGAGGATTTTTTTGTTACGCATTCACAGTTCTTACCGGAAATGTTTTTTTCGGCGTACTGATTTCCGTGCTGATTTCTACATCGCTCACCATGCTGATTGAACGGATTTCAACAAAGATGAACGCAAATATGTTTTTGTCCTCGCTCGCAATGAACATGATTTTTTCTTCACTCGCCACATTGATTTCATCAGCGGCATTCGGAACAAGGGGTGTGCTTTATTCGGAAAGATTTACATTCGCACAGACCGACGCAAAAATCATAACGTCAATAATATGCTTCATAATTTCCGCCGCGCTGATTGTATTTCTCAGACTGACGACACCCGGACTCAGATTGAGGATAACCGGAAGCGACCCCGACGTACTTGAATCGCAGGGAATAAAGGCCGACAAATACAGATGCCTCTCGTGGATTATCGCGGCAGTCTCCGGCTCACTTGCTGGATGCGTCTACACGATAAGACTCTCGTCATACGTTCCCGGAATGTCGGGCGGAAGAGGATGGACAGCACTTGCCGCAGTTTTTCTCGGAAGGAAACATCCGCTCGCAGTGGCAGCCGCTGTAATAGTTTTCGCCGCCGCAGATTTCGCAAGCTCCAGCATACAGAACATCCCGTTTTTTTCATCGCTTCCTTCATCAGTCCTGCTTGCGCTCCCCTACATAATTTCCATCGTCCTTATAATTGTGGTACCGCAGAAAAAAGATGTGCCGGGGAAATAGTAGACCAGTAAAGCTTGCTTCGCAAAATCTCTCAAACATTCACGGAAATACTTTCTGCAAGTTTCATCACTTGTTCCAGCGGAAGACCTGTACAACGTGAGACCTTTTCTGGACTGTCTCCTTCTTTCAAAAAATTCTCCGCAGCTTCTATTTTTGCATCTAGTTTTCCTTCCTCCAGTCCGTCTTTAAAGGCGTAGGCTTGCATTCGTTCAAACGTCATATACATATTCCTCCACTGCATATTGTGCTTGGCATCTTCGACATGGGTTTTAAGGCGTGATGTCAGGTCTGAATTTGATTGGTTGGAAATCAAAAATTCAAAAAAATCTTTGATTTCTTTCTTCTCAGCTATTTTAGCACAAATCGGGGCAATAAAAAAGTGTCTGTAGTCACGGTCGTTCAGTTTTGTTTTATTGTCTTCCTGGCAGACAAACTCAAATGTGTCAATCGGGAGTCCGTTTTTAAAGATGTCCTCCATGCAGATGAAGATTACATGAGAATCACGAAGATCGCTGTACAGGTCGCCGGGCTTGAGCGTGTCCAAAGCCATCAGTGCGGAGTAATATCGGGAGCGTTCAGGAAGTTCTTTTGTATCCAGAATCTGCATCTCGATGTCGTACATGCGTTTTGAATCCTTTACGAAAACATCCAGTCTAATTCCCTTTGAATCGTGGTCAAGGTCTATTGTTTCCTCGCTGTGCACTTCCATCTTCTCGATTTTAACGTCAAGAAGCATCTCGATGATTTTCTTACATTCATCGGGATGGTGGCGCATCACTTTATAGAAGATAAAGCTGTTTGCAAGGGTCGCGTTCTCCCATTTTTCTTCGGGGTTAAGTCGTTTTGTTTTTATGTTTTCCATTTTCTCTTCTATATTATTATATTCCCTGAAATTCACCGTTGTACACAAATCTGCAATTTTCCGCGAAAAATTTTTTGCTCACTGTACAGTGAGCAAAGGGGCTTGACATAGCCCCTTTTTGCGAAAACTTCGCTACGCTCGTTTTCGCAAAAAGATGTGCAAAGCATATACGATGGGGCAGTTTTAAAATGTGAAGGAGGAATTTGCATGAAGAAATTTATGATGATTCTGGTCGCACTTGTAGCTATGATGACGGCGGCGGTTGCGCAGTCAACACAGAAGAAAGTGGCAGTGGCGACATTCGATGTGATTGGCAATGTGGTAACACCGGAGGAAGCGGAAGCCATAACTGAGCTTTACATCAATGGGCTCGTAAGAACCGGCAAAGTTTCCATCTTTGACCGAAAGAATTTTGACACGATTCTTGCGGAGATGAAATTTCAGTCAGGCGACTGGGCAAGCAAAGAGAAAACCGTCCAGCTTCAAAAAGCAACAGGAGCGACGGTTCTTGGACGCGGGCAGATATTCAAACTTGGAAGTTCATTTTACATAAGCGCAACAATGATAGACGCAAACACGGCGGAGATACTTTCCGCGTCAAAAAAATCTTTCAAGGATATTGATGAACTTGTTGGGCTACTTGATACTATGGCATCGGAAATCTCCACAGCTATCTCAAAAGTTGTAATGAAATACAAGATTGGCGACACTGGCCCCGGAGGTGGAATTGTGTTCTACGTCTCCGAGGAAGGCTTTGAAGTATTCGATGGAAAAGGCGGAGTAAAGAAATGCAACTACCTTGAAGTAACGAAGGAGCAGCTGGCATGTGTAAGATGGTGTCCATGCAGTAGTGGTTGCAATATCCAAGGGGCAACAGGACTTGGATATGGAAAAGCGAATACATATAAAATTGTCAGTTCTCATTCAAATGCAAATAACGGCAACTGTGCGGCCTATGTTTGCTATAAATACAGCACGGCAACATCAAGTGCAGGAGAATGGTTCTTGCCAAGCAGGGACGAACTGAACCTGATGTATAAAAATGTAGGTCCCAAAATACTGGCAGGAGCTAGTAAAGTATCGCACTGGTCGTCGTCTCCCTACAATCATAATAGCGCGTGGGATCAGAGCTTCAGTGACGGCTATCAGCTCTACTACCACAGCAAGTATAATGCACATTGTGTCCGTGCCGTGCGGGCTTTTAGCAATTAGAATACCGTCCTGACCGAATACTGCTCCATATCAATCGGCCCGTCGAAGTCCGGGTAAATATACTTAATCGTGTCACGGAGGGAGCCGAACTGCGACAGGTTTAATGATGGTGTAGCAGTGCTATTTTCCGCATCATCGTCCGGCTGCAGGGAGATAAATCGGGCAAAACGGATGACCATGCGTAGCTTTGAGTCTGACATTGTATTAAAAAGGTTGAATGTCTCGTTTCTGAGGGCTGCCGCCTGCATGAAACATTTCTTCCCTGATATACACTTAGGAGGTCACAAAAAATTGGTCATTTCGATTTCGCTCAATGACCGGACAAATTACAAGGAGGAACCAAAAAATGAAAAAACTACTCACCCTAATCATCACATCCATGCTCACCTTCACCCTTTCCGCACAGACAGTCGCAGTCCTTGGTTTTGAGACCGACAATTTCTGCATCGAGGGTAACACCGGGACCATGAGCGACCTTTTGACCGATGAGCTTGTGAACATCAGCCACATAACCGTTGTGGAGCGGAAGTACATCGACAAAATCAAGACGGAGATGAAATTTCAGGCATCGGCATACACAGATCCTGCCACGGCAAAATCGCTTGGAAAAATGATTGGCGCGGACTGCGTGATTATCGGAACTGCGGATGTCTTCAACTGCACTCTAACTGTCACAGCAAGAACAGTTGAAGTTGAGAGCGGAAAAATCCTCTACTCGACAAAGATGACATGCGACACTTGGGACGAGTTCAACAAAAAGCTCCCGGACTTTGCGCGGAATCTCGTTTCGAAAATTCCTGTGCCGGACAGATTTGAGGGGACGTGGGCTGGCACTGTTCAGGACGGAGACTTTTACGACGATTATGAAATCACCTTCGACAAAAAAGGTAAGTGCACCGTGAAGATTTTTCCCGACGGTGATTTTTCAGGAACGGAGCTTACGGCAAAAGGAACTTGGAATGACGGCGATGACATTCTGAAAATCAATGCAAGATTCAAGACCGATGTTGCGAGGTTGAAAAACATGAACTGGGTTGCGGTCTATGTCATTGACGACGACGGAGAAAGTTTTTCCATGAACATAAAAAACAGCTCGGGGAAATTGGTTCGGGTCGTGTTTGTTAAGCAGTAGCTATCAAGACAGTTTAATCCTATCATTCTGAGCATAGCGGCGACTCCATTTTATAAAAGATGTTTCGCTATGCCCAACATGATAAATCATTTTTTATATTTGATTGTGAAAGTATAGCATTACCTTTATTTCAAAAGTTTTTTGATAAAGCTTTTTTCCTTCATGGAAATCTTCTTGTCGGCGGAGCATAGGCAGATGCAGAACGAGACCATCTCCGATTTTATTTCCTTACTGATTGCGCCAAGAAAATCAACTATGCCGTCGGCGGATTTCTGTATGTCACCGTCACCCGAAGTTGCTACAAGCTCCGCAACACGGTCGTAGGAAAAATCAAGGCCGGTGGCATCGCGGACAAGGGAATACTCTTCGACCGAAAGTTTTCCGTCGGCGGAACAGGATGCAAGGACAAGCACCTCGAAGCTTTCCATTCCGTTTGCCACTACCTCCAGCGCAGGATAGATGTCGTTGTAAAGTTCCGAAAGCATCTCCCTTCTCTCGTCGTAGCTGAGTTTTTCATATTCCCTAAAAAGTTTTTCAATCTCTAACATAAGCACCTCTAATCTGATTAATGCTTCCCATATTAATCAACATTCCCTTAATTCTATCACAGGTTTTCATAATCCGCACTAAATTCTTGATAAATCAGCAGAAATTGTCGGACAAAATTTGACATTCATAACACAATGTATTACACTGTAGATACAAAATTTTTTGGAGGCGAAATATGGCTACAATAAGCATAAGGACGAACGACGAGCGGAAATATTCTTTCGAGGGATTCTGCGAGTCCATCGGAATCACAGTGACATCCGCATTCAACATGTTTATGACGGCCTGTCTTCGTGAAAACAAGATTCCGTTCGAGCTGAAATCCGACCCGTTCTGGAGCGAGGAAAATCAGGCGAGGCTCAGGGAATCCATCAAGCAGATTGAAGAAGGAAAATTTTCCAGCCACGATTTGGTTGAGGTTGAGTGATGAATAAAAACTGGTCGGACATTGCTTGGGCGGATTATCTTTCGCTTCAATCGGATAAAAAAATTCTAAAACGAGCTAACGAGCTTTTAAAGGACATAGACAGAAACGGTTATAAAGGAATCGGAAAGCCTGAACCACTGAAAGGAGAATTTTCTGGATACTGGAGCAGAAGAATCGATGACTTCCACAGAATAGTTTATAAAATAGAAAACGAAACAATTTACATAGTCTACTGCGGAACTCACTATCACAAATAATAACAGAGGAAAAATTATGGAAACAGAAAACACACCATGGCAGAGCTACGTTGGCATGAACAAGGGATACAACATGATTTTCGACAGCTGGCAGGAGATTTCGGACATAATAACACCGGAAGCAAACAAGGCCGTGAACATGGCTCTCAGGATTTTGGATGAGGCACTGGACAGCGTGAAGGCGACCGTAATCTCAACCAAGCCCGGAGCCGCAGCACAGCCAGCATTGAAACTGGAGGTCGTGCAGGGAGGCGAATCCGATTCAGAAAGCGGCGAAGAAGAAACTGAATCTGAAAACAAAAAAAAGGACAAAGCAAAAGAAAAAAAATCTTTCGGTGGATTCAAAATCTTCGGCGGGAAAAAATAAAACAGACGGATAAGGAACAAAATCTCCTGGCAGACTAAAAAACAAAAATCCCCGGCCATTCAATCAAACAACCGGGGATTATTTTTTCAATCGAAAACCGAATCAATTAAAAATCAGTACACCGAAAGAATCTTCTCAAGCTGTTCGCGTCCAATTATCTTGAAGAAAGAACCAAGCCTTGGTCCCTGCTCCTTTCCGATCAGCGCAAGATACACGGTCTTGAAAAGTGCTTTGGCCTCCTGACCGTTTGCAGTTGCCACATCATAGATTGCCTGCTGTATTCCCCTCTCGTCAAGGCTGTCCATCTTCGGAAGAACATCCGCGCAAATCTCATGGAGCATCTTCTCCTCAACACCGGAAAGACCTTCAGCTTTTGACCCGTCGGTAATCAGGGCGAACTGGAAATCCTCAGGGGCACATTCCTTGACCCAGTACCACGCACAGGCGCATCTGCGTTTAAGACATTCGACCTGGCTTTCCTTAACATCGCCAAGACTTGCAATCACCTTGTCCACATCGCCGGAATATGTCTGGAGCAAAGTCGTAAGCTGCCTGAACGGAATCTGGTAAGGCATCTCGCTTGGCATTCCCGGCTCAATCTGGCTGAGTTCATAGACACGCTTTTCCTGTGCCAGAAGATTGTCGTTCTTCGCCTTGTCCACACCCCACGCAATCCTCTCGCAGCGGTCGTAGGCTTCGTAAATCGTGATTACGTCAAGGTCGAAGCTGATTGAGAACTCGTGGTCAACTTTGTTCACCGCAAAAATGTAGCGCAAAACCTCAGGCTGATACACTTCAAGAGCATCGACCAGAGAAATGACCTTTCCCTTTGACGAAGACATCTTTCCCGGAATGCCCTTGAGCTTTACGAAATCATACTTCATGGTAACAGGAGCGTCCCAACCGAAAACCTTTTTGCTGATGAGTTTTGCAGTGTCATAGCTTCCACCCGGACTTATGTGGTCCTTTCCTCCAGGCTCAAAGCACACTTTTTCTTCGTTCCATCTCATAGGCCAGTCAACGCGCCAGCCCAGCTTGAATTCCTTTGAAGTGCGGAGGTCTCCCTTTTCTTCATGTCCGCAGCTCGTACAACGGTAGGTCACGCCGTATTCACCGTCATAACCGGTTATCTCGGTCGTGTCCTTATTGCACTTTGAACAGAATGCCGCAACAGGCCAATACTGGTCGGTATCCTTCATCTTGTGCTCGTCGTCGCGGAAATTGTTCAGGCACCACTTAATCAAATCGCGGTTCTGCAAAGCCTTTTTCATGCCCTCAGCATAACGGTTGGCACGGTAGCGCGAAGCCTGGTACAAAAATTCAGGATGGATTCCCACACGCGGAAGCTCCTTCTCGATGTCAACCTCGTGGTGGCGCGCATAGTTTTCGTCACGTCCAAAAGTGTCGGGGACCATCGTAATCGGATAGCGCAGGTATTTTTCAAGCACGTCGGGACGCGGCATATTTCCCGGAACCTTGCGGAAAACATCATAGTCGTCCCATGAATAAATGAAACGCACCTTCTTTCCCCTGTCGCGCAAAGCCCTGACAATCAAATCCACCGTGATGATTTCGCGGAAGTTACCGATGTGTACGGTTCCAGACGGAGTAATACCGGACGCACATGTGTACTCGTCCCTGTCGCCCCTCTGCTCTATAATCCTCTTAGCCTGCTGGTCCGCCCAGTGGCACAATTCCTTTTCGTTTCGTTCTGTACTCATAATGCTGTATTATAGAAAAAAAATTGAATTTAGGGAACAGGCTATTTTTGCAATTTTCTGGACGGCATCCCAAACCCACAGCCGCGTAAAGCGGAAACCGACTGAAAAACCGGCCATCCGGGGTTCCGGCACCCGCCTACAGTCCCGCGGCCCACCGCAGGACCAAGCCCCTACTGTCCGGCGTAGCGAAACATTTTCTGCGGAACAGCATCCCATATAAGGGGATTCATTTTTGTCCAAAAACATGTTATCTTATATGGTAGATATTTTTTCAGGAGGACGTTATGAGAACTATGTCACAACAGCAGGCACTTGACCGACTGCCGGACTACAACATGGCAAAACGCATAATCCTGCACATACTCAACAGTCCCAAGGCACCGATTGAGCAGCTGAAAAAGGAAGTTGATGAATATGAGCGGGAATGGCTTTCCCAGTTCTCTGAAGAAGAGCAGGAAAGGCTTACGGCATGGAGACGGTAAATGTATATTGTCCCCATTGAAACCGACCATTTCGTTTACGAACACCTTTTTGAGACAGAGGAAAACCTTACCGAAATTCTGTCCTTTGAAGTTGACAAACCGACCGGCAAGGGACTGGAGTTCTATTTGAAAAACATGGCGGAGTACGAGGAACGCAAACGCTCCAACCGCACATACCTCGTCCGTGACAAGAAGACAAAGGAGATTGCAGGATATTTTTCACTGCGGACAGGGCTTTTCACACTTGACAGCGGACGTGAAAAGGAATCCGACGACGACATAACGTTTTACTCAGTTCCATCAATCGAGCTTTCCAATTTTGCCGTAAACTCGGCATACCGGAAGCAGCACCCAGAAGTTTCCAAAATCGGAAAAGACATGTTCGCCAATTTCATACTCCCAATCGCACAGTTCACGGCGCAAATAGTGGGTGTACAGGCAATGCACATTTACGCGCTGCCGGAGGACGACCTAATCGGACACTACCAGTCCTTCGGATTTCACCGTCTGCCGGAGGAGATGGAAACATTCGTCCATGAACATGTAAAGCCCATGTACGACAGAAACTGCATTTTCATGTACCTGCCACTGTAAAAAAATCATCCCCCCGAAAACAAAAGTTCCCGGAGGGATGTGTGGATTACAGTTTAATTAGCATAAGCTAATTCTTCAAGGACAAAGCCGGACACACGCCGCCAACCGTACAGCTGACGTAGAGGAGGTCGCTAGCGTCGCCATCGCTGTAAACGTAGCACGCGTAATCACTATAGCTATAGATAGGCGAGCGGAGCCACCACCAACCGCCGTAGCCAGCGGTTGTACTCTGGTATGCGCCGCTTGCCTTGGCAAAGTCAGTCGTCATGCGGATTCGTGAATTTCCGGTTCCGTAAGAGCTGTATGAAGCAAATCCGTAGCCTGTTGTCGTGGCTTCCTTTTCGCTCAGGAGGAAAATCTTGTCCTTTGTGGTGCCGCAGGCATAGCTAGTTGCTTGAGTCAAGTTTCCTCCTGCATCCGTGGTGCTGGCCGCGCTGTTGTCCACATCCGTTTCATCAATCATCGATTTTTCTGAATCCGTGAATGCCGTGTTCCAGAACGTGTCGTTAAGGTACGCACGGATTTCCGAGTTTGCGTAATTGTTTGAGCTTGCCGCATACCTGTGGTTGACAAGGATGTTCTCCGCAAGCAGGAGCCTCTTTCCGCTGTAGTTGTCCGTAAGCACGCGCCACTTTATCGGCTCCACCTTGAAGTATTTGTAGCTGTTAGCACTGTCCTGCGCCACGTCCGTTCCATTGGAATATTTATAGCCGGTCTCATAGGCGTTCTCCTTTATCTTCGCATACCAAGCTCCGTCGCTTCCTTTGTAATAGGTATACGCTCCCGCAAGCTTGGAATTTGTCTCGTCAACAGTGACGGAATCAGCCTTGATGGTCTGCGGCCAGTAACCGAAAAGCACATAGGTTCCGCTCGTTCCCATAGTCCCGGTCGTTCCACTGTCGAGAACGGTGTAAGAGGTTTCGATGGGAGTGTCAGGCGAGAAACTTGCGCTCACAGTCACGTTGCTTTCCGGCATGACAAATGTGTACTTTGTTCCGGCTGTGACGGCTGTAGTCTGGACACTGTTGTTGGATGCATCTTTTACGGAAATAGATCCAAACTTGTAGCCTGCATTTGCCGCAAGCGTCAAGGTTACGGTCTCATTCTTTTGCGCCGTCTGTTTGTCTGCAGTCACAGTTCCATTTTCAATGCCCGCTGAAATGCCCACGGCATAGCTCTTTGGTGTAATCGGCTCCGGGTTATTGACTTCCACCGTGCATCCAGCAAACCCCAGAAGCATTGCAGCTCCAAGAATCAATCCAATCCTAACAAATCTTTTCATGCTTTTTTCCTCCAAAAAAGTTTTTAAAAACAAAAAACCCGGAATCCTTCGCGAACGAAAAATTCCGGGCATGGTTACAGTTTAAAATATTCAGCGCAGACTTTACACCTACAGTTGACAGTTGACAGTTGACAG
>DGGQ01000002.1 GCA_002392275.1 Treponema sp. UBA3870 | reverse complement strand
TTGAAAAACTTGATGCCATTCCAGAAACAACATCCGCGCCGCCACGTCCATTGTAGATTGCGGTGGTCAGAGTTTCGGAAAGCACCCACACCATTTCGCAGAACAGGACGAGCGCACCCTTCCACAAAATTTTTTTGAAAAGTTTTCCGTCGATTCTGAAAAAGCGTGAGAGTTTTACGGCAAAGTCCGGTTTTATTTTTATGTAGATGCCAACGAAGATTACAAGCTCCGTTGCCCGTGCAATGACAGTCGCAAGAGCTGCTCCCTCCACACCCATCGCTGGAAATCCAAGGTTCCCATAAATCAGAAGCCAGTTGAAAAGTGTGTTCGTGAGAGTCGCAATAATTGTAACGACCAGAGGAATCTTTACGCGGCCCAAATCACGGAGCGAACTTGCAATGCACATCGAAAAAATCATCGGGATGCCCATGAAGAACATGATGCGGATATATTTCACACCCTCGTCCAAAATTTTTTCGGCATCGGTATTTCCGTTCAGCATGAGAGAAAGAATCTGACGCGGAAACACAACGCATACAAGAAGATACGGCACAACCGAGACAAGCCCCATAATCAATTTGAAACGGAACGCCTGCTCCATGCCCTCCCTGTTTTTTGCGCCGAGAAACTGCGTCATAAAAATTCCACCGGACATGCAGATTGTGTTGATATAGACCATGAATATAAAAAGGACCTGTCCAGCGACATTCACTCCCGACATTGAAATGTCACCAAGCCCCGAGACCATAAAATTGTCGATAAGCGACACCATATTCTGTATGAGCTGCTGGAGCATGATTGGAAGCGCAATAGCCAGCACCCGCTTGTAGAAAGTGGCGGAACCGAATATGTGAGTCTTGATTTTTGATTGTTCCATTATACCTCGAACTGATCCACCTGTCTGCCAATCTCGTTGATGGATTTTTTCATGAGTGAAGAAATTTCAGAAAGCGAGACGCCGCTAGTGTTGATTTTGCCCGCGCTTTTTTCCATCTCATCCATGCTGTGTTTCATGCTTTCCGTTTCGTTCTGTAGGGATGAAACCTCGTCCATGATTGCATTGCTTCCGTCCGTCATCTTCTGGGATGCCTGCTGGACCATGCGTGTGCTGTCGTTCATGCCGTGCAAGGCCTCCGTAATCTGCGCGGACCCTTCCCGCTGCTCCGTCATCGCGGCCTTTATCTGCTGAACAAGAGTGTCCGTTTCCTGGATTTCGCTTGCAAGATGCGCATAGCCCTGGACCCCACGCTGGGTTGCTTCGACGACAGTTTCAATTGTTGCCTGAATCTGCTGGAGCTGGTCACCGATTGTCTTTGACTGGGCCGTGGATGTCTCGGAAAGTTTTCTGATTTCATCCGCGACTACCGCAAAACCTTTTCCAGCTTCCCCCGCATGGGCTGCCTCGATTGCGGCGTTCATTGCCAAAAGATTTGTCTGGCTTGCAATGCTTGCGATGACAGTGTTTGCCTCGCTCAAAAGTTTGGACTGGTTTTCAATTTCGGCAATCTGTGACTGCAATGCCTCCTGGGTTTTTGCTCCATCCTCCGCATCATCAGCAAGTCTTTCAAAAGACAAGGCCATCTTGTCAACACTGTGGTTCACCTCGCCAATATTTCCAATCATCTGTTCGACCGCCGTTGAGGCTCCCTGGACTGACTGCGCCTGCTGAGTGACAAGTTTTTCAAGCGCGTGGATGCTTTCAAGGATTTTTTCGACGCTGCCCGCCGTCTGCTCCACACTTCCGTTCTGACTGTGAAGATTTCCGACCATAATCCTTATGCTCGCGCTGATTTGCTCAATGGCCGCCATGGTATCGCTGGTCGCGCTACCAAGTTTTCCACCAGCCTCGTTTAGAGAAGTCTTGGTCTGTTTCATCGTCCTGATTATGTCCTGGAGAGTCTGCGAGAACACATTGAAACTTTCTGCAACATCTCCAATTTCATTTTTTGATTTAATGCTGATTCTCTGCGTAAGGTCCGCCTTGCCCTGCGCAATCTGTGCCGCGTTGTCCCTGATGTTGTTGCGGATAACCTTCAGCGGTCCCATGATTTTTCTAGTAGCAAATGCCGTAACAATCGCAACGAAAAGACCGAAGACCGAGCAAATGGCAATGGATACAACAAGCGCCCTGTAGAATGTCGCAAAGACGGTCTCCTTTGGAATGAAGGCAACAATCTGGTAGTCCGTATCCCTGTTAGTAATTTTCGCGGTAAGGTATGTGCTAAAATTTCCGCCCGGAACATTGATTGAGCCATTGTCAAGCGGCGATGCAAGGAAGGTCACCAGGTCGGGAATCTTTATCTCCTTCACATTCAAAAAACTGTTCTCGCTGCCGCGTATTCCCGTGTCCGCCAAAACGGTTCCGTCCTTCTGGAACATCATAAAGAAAGAACCGTCCCCAAGATTCATGCCTTTCAAAATCGACGTGAGCGTTGAAAGGGAAACCTCAAGTGAAACGTTGCCGACAAAGGCTCCCGAGAAATCATACGCCGACCTTGTGACTCCAACAACCGTCTCTCCGACAGTCGAGGCAAAAGCGTCCGTAATCATCACCTTGCCGTTTCCCTTGTTCGCGGTCTCGTACCAACCACGCTTACGTGGATCGTATCCACCGTTCATGCTGCTGTCAAAGTTTGTGGCATACCCGCCCCATTTTGTTCCTAAATAGATTTCCGCAATGTCCTTGTCGCAGTTGGCAAAACTTTTGCAGATTTTTCTTATGGCCTGTTCCGTTGGACTTTTTTCGTAGCCAAGAATTTGAACCGTGCCTGTCTCGTTCACAAACGAATTGATTGTTTCGTCCGCCGCCTTCACCTCGTCGGATTCGGCAAACATATTCAGCTCTGCCTTCTTCGCGTCAAAGAACATTGAGATTGAATCAGAAAATTCCGAAAGGACCGTGTGTGCGCTTGCATAAAAACTTTCAAGACAGTTGCGTGATAAAAAAATGCTTGTCGTGATTAAACATGCCGCCACAACCGCAATGATAATGTCAACCACAGCAATTGAAAATTTTGTAGCCAATGAACGTCTCTTCTTGTACATACTTCTCCCCTATAAAATAATTAAGTCTGGTTTAAGCTGTATTTTTATTTTACCGATGTGTTGATTATATCACAAATCATTTTTTTTGTCCGTAAATTTGGCCGGGAAATAAAAAAAATGCGCTTATTCAAATGCATATATAATAGAAGGGAACCTTGAAAAACTTCAGTTTTTAGAGCTTGGCAGAAGAAAAGTGTTTTGCAACGCCATCAACTTGGTGATATAATGGCCGTGTCCAACAGTTTTGTTGTCGAACAGCTTTTACGGGAACGGAGGATTCTATGGCAAACGGAATGGAAGATTTGCGCGAAAAAAACAGGGACAGGGACGAGAAACCAAGGAAATCCGCATCAAAATATTCCGAGTGGACACATTTCCAGGGGCATGAGGACGCGGAGATGCTTCAGGAAAAATCTTCGGGCTGGTCAAGCAAAAAGGCGAGCCGCGGGGACTACGATGACTGGGAAGAATAAAAAAAGACTCATTGCCGCCGGAATAATTTTTTTTCTGCTTGCGGTGTGGACGATTTGGTCCTGGGTTCCGTTCACCGAAAGGATTTCGCTCGGTCTGCCTGACGGAAAAGGAGCGGGCATCCGAATAGTTTTGATTACAGACCTCCACTCGTGCTACTATGGAAAAAATCAGGAATGGCTGGTCAAAAAAATTGAATCCGAAAATCCTGATTCAGTGTTTCTGGCCGGGGATATTTTCGACGACAAGCTGGACGACAGGAACGCAAAGATTTTGATTGAATCTATCGTAAAAAAATATCCGTGCTGGTATGTCACCGGGAACCATGAAATATGGAGCGGACGTGCGGATGAAATGAAGAAATGGCTCAGGGATGCCGGTGTCAATGTTCTGTGCGGAGACTGCGTGACCACATCAATCAACGGAATTGAGGTTGACGTTTGCGGAGTGGACGACCCTCTTTCCATGACACAGGACGAATGGAAAAATCAGTTGAGGAGGGCATACTCAAAAACGGACAGCTCGCATTTGAAAATCCTTGTGAGCCACCGTCCCGAAAGAGTTTCAGACTACGAGCAATATGATTTTGATTTAATCCTCACAGGCCACGCACATGCCGGACAGATTTTGATTCCATTTTTAAACCGGGGACTCTATGCGCCAAACCAAGGCCCCATGGCAAAATATGTCAACGGAATCTACCGGCTCTCGAACGGAAGCACAATGGAAGTTAGCCGTGGACTTGCAAGGGAAAGCACCCCGCTTCCAAGATTCTTCAACCACCCGGAAATTGTCGTGCTGGAGCTGCACTGAAACACAGCCTACTGATTTTTATACATGTCCATAATCCGCTGGTTTTCTTTTTCGTCCTTGATTCCCACCATGTTCATAACGCAGAGCCTTGCCCTCTTTGTCAAATCTTCGGCTGCATCCCTGTGGCCAAGTTTTTCATCAGCAAAAAGTGGCTCCCCGATATGCACTGTCAGGTTCGGATATTTTTTGAAGAGTCGGTAAAGCCCCCTCGGTTTTCTGTAGGAGATTGCAAGAGGAAGGAGAGGTGATTTGTGTCTCAGCGCAAAACTTGCCGCACCTCGGTGGAAGTTTCTTATGGCTGGATAAAAATACCACATGCTTCCCTCCGCAAAAACGTGCAGCCACCCACCCTCGTCCAAAACCGAGTCCATTGCGGTGGTGAATTTTTTTCCGGCGTGGACGCTTTTTGGAATTGGGATTGCGCCTATGGTTTTAAATAGCGGAGCCATCGCTGTCTCCATGTTCACGGACCAGATTGGAAAATATGCCTTGCGCGGATAGAATGCCCAGAGCAGAGCAAGAAAGTCCCACTCAATCACATGGTTGCACACGGTCACAAATCCGCCCTTCAAAATCTTTTTGTTTTTCCTTAGATTTTTTTTGCCCTCAACTTTGACTGCGTAACGGATTTTCACAACAGGAAGAACAATCGTGTTCAAAAAAAAGTTCAGCCAGAAATGCTTCCATCGCCATGAAAAACTCTTGTCGCGGTAGGTGTAGCTTTCGTCCAAAACAGGGCTATATTTTTTGACGACCTTCATCATGTGCTGGTCCTGCACTTCGGGATATTCATAGGAAAAACTTATTGGCGGAATATACATGGCCACTCCTTTTTTATCACAGCTCCAGTGTCACGGCGGAAATCCATTTGTCTCCCCGGCGTTCAAAAATTGTGATGTTGCTGACTGGAAAATCCTCGACAAGATTCATTTCGTTCAGGGCCTCCAGAGCCGTCGCGCTCGCACCCACGGGAATGTCACGGTTCGCCACTGTCGCATGTGGCTGGAATGGACGCATGTCTTTTTTTGTTGTTCCGGGACAGGCGTTCAAAATTGCCTTCACAGTTTCATCACGGAGTGCCGTCCATTTTTCATTGGCGGAAACTTTTGCAAAAACTGTCCTGTCACCGAAGGCATCAAAATTATCAACATGGGCCACAAATCCAAAATTCCTTGAAAGCACATTTTTTTCAATCGCGCGCACCAAGTCATCCGTCGAATATTCTTCCGGAAGTCTGAACGGAGGAACAAGGGTCACATGGATTGGAGTCCCATGGCCCGACCTGCATCCATATTTTTCGTTCATATAGCGGCGGCAATCTTCAAGAGTAAGCGTCAAATCATCCGGCAGCAGCACACCGACAAAATGCGTCTGCATTGGAAAAAAATTTTTCTTCATGGAATCATTATAATACAAAAAAAATTTATTTTAAA
>DGGQ01000219.1 GCA_002392275.1 Treponema sp. UBA3870 | reverse complement strand
TCAACCAAGGCTGCTAAATCAACCAGTGCGGCTAAATCTACCACGGCTGAAAAATCAACCAAGGCCGCCAAATCAACCAGTGCGGCTAAATCAACCAAGGTAGCAAAATCAAGTGTGGCTGAAAAATCAACCAAGGCTGTGAAATCAACCAAGGCCGCTAAATCAACCAGTGCTGCTAAATCAACCAAGGCTGCTAAATCAACAAGAGCTGCGAAATCCAGCACCGGGACAAAATCAACAAAATCAAAATAAAACAGGAGTTATAAAATGAAAGTCAAAACAAAAGCGTCCATACTCAGGGCCTCGTTCACTGCATTCTTTGCCGCGCTAATCTGCATTGGATGCTTCATCTCAATACCCATGCCGGGCGGAGTGCCAATCACGGTGCAAAATCTTTTTGCCATTCTAGCTGCCTTGATTCTTGGCGGAGTGCAGGGAGCAAGTTCGGTCGGACTTTTTTTGATTCTTGGAATAATCGGAGTGCCTGTATTTTCGGGCGTGAAAGGTGGATGGGCTGTGTTCGTTGGACCAACCGGCGGATACCTCTGGGGCTACTTCATCGGGGCTGTAGCTGCCGGACTCATAGTCGGAACCCCGCACACATTTGAAAAAAAATTCAGCATAAAGATGTGGATAAGAATAATCATAGCATCCCTTGTCGGATTCGCGCTAATCTACGCTCCTGGCATCCCGTGGTTCATCCACTACATGTCCGAAAACGGAAAGCCAACCACACTCCAGGCGGCAATCGCAATGACCGTCACGCCCTTCATCCCCGGCGATGTAATCAAATTCGTACTCTCAATCCCGCTTGCCGCAGTCCTTAGGCCAATCGCCGCACGCTATCTCTATCCAAATGACGAAGAGGAACTGAGCGAAATCATGGAGGACATCAAAAAACGCAAGGAGCTGCATGATAAAATTGTCAACAAGCTCAGCGGAAAAAAAGAAGATTCCCCTGAAAATCCACCGGAAAGCACGACGGAAAACGCAGCGGAAAATCCAGCGAAGGACCAAGGCAAATAAGGACCCCGGAGTCATGGAAACAAAAACAATTCCAGCCGTCAAACTGGAGCATGTCTACAAAATCTTCACATCGCAGACGGCAGACGGAAAATACACGGTCGCGCTCGATGACATCAACCTTGAAATCCAGACCGGCAGCCTTACAATAGTTGGTGGGGCGAACGGCTCCGGAAAAAGTGTGCTGATGAACATAATATCCGGACTTGCGGAACCAAGCGAAGGAAAAGTAACTGTCAGCTCCAGGCCCGGACTTGTTTTTCAGGATGCCGCCACACAGATTCTTGGGGAAAGCCCCCGTGAGGATGTCGCGGTAGGACCAAGAAACCTGGGCGTGTCCAAAAAACAGATTCCCGGCATAGTGGAAAAATCGCTTTCGGCTGTCTCGCTAATGGAAAAGGCGGACTTCCCTGCGGACTTTCTTTCGGGAGGTGAAAAAAGACGCTTGGCCGTTGCCTCAATACTCGCCATGGACCGCGACATAATCATATTCGACGAGCCTTACGCAAACCTGGACTACACCGGAGTTCTTGACGTAAACTCGCTGATAGAAGAAATCCATGCGACCGGAAAGACCGTAATTCTTCTGACCCACGAGCTTGAAAAATGCCTTGGACTTTGCGACCACTTCATCGTCATGCAGAAGGGGCAGATAGTTTTCGACGGAAATCCACAGGACGCGCTGGAACTTGACATGACGGACTGGAGCATAAAGAATCCCCTCGCAAGCTACGCAAAACTTTCGGACCTGGTTTGGCGGTAAAAAATCTGTACCGGAATTCGCCACGGAATCCAAAACGGAATCCACCGCAAAGTCTGGTCCCAAAATCAAAAAAAATGGAGAAAAAATGCGCAACAACAGCTTCTTCCACTACATCCCCGGAAAAACATTCCTTCACAAAATGCAGCCGTGGATAAAAATCATCCTCATGCTGACCCTGGCGATTGCCGCATTCTATTGTCCGCTGGTCCCCGCCCTGTGCATCTTTTTGATGCTGGCCATATTCTCTCTCACATACCTGAGATTCTCGCCCGCAAACATTCTGAGCGACATCAAACCCGCCCTGGTTTATTTTTTTCTATTGTACATTGCATCCACAATCTCAAACATAAGTCCCGGAGAAAAAATCATGTTCCCGGAAATACTCGTCCCACAAAAACACTACATGGAACTGGCCGCAAGACTTTTGCTCTCAATGGAAACGACATCAATTTTTTTCCGAACAACCACGCAAATCCAGCTCAACCACGGATTCCGGCAAATTGAGGGGGCCGTCACACGCAGAAAAAAAACACCGATAGCGGACCTGCTCTCCCTCACACTAAATTTCGTTCCCCGTCTCTCCGAACTGTGGCAAAAAATCTCGCTCGCATGGCGGTCACGAGGAGGAAAAAACGGTCCAAAAAAAATAAAAACGCTCACCACCATCCTGTTCCGCACCGGCATGGACGAGTCGTACAAAAAATCCCTGGCAATAAAAAACAGAAGCTAGACCATATTTTTGAGGGGGAAGTCTCCCCTACGTTCGGGCCTTGCATCCCTCACTACCCAGAAATTGCAAGAGCAATTTCTGGCGTCAACTCATTTTTTTTGGGGGGAAGTCTCCCCTACGTTCAGGCCTTGCGTCCCTCACTACCCAGAAATTGCCGAGGCAATTTCTGGCTTCAACTCATTTTTTTTGGGGGGAAGTCTCCCCCTGAGCGCCCACTACGTTGGCCGCTACCCCCTCTGCGGGATAATTCCATTTAAAACTGCCGGTCGTCGCTACACTCCGCCGGAAACTTTTTCCAATGCCCGCAACGCCCACAGGCCACAAGTTTTGCGTTTTCAGCAGAACAAAAATTTTCGGGAAAAAATAAACGGTGGACTTTTTTCTTAATATTTGATAAGACATTAAGTATAAAACTGAATACTGAGCAATACGGAGCATGTTTTATGATAAAAAAAAGTATAATGAAGTTTTTATTTAAAATCTGTGTTGTGACCGCAGTGCTTTCATTCATCTCCTGCTCGGCTTCGCTTGAAAACAAGTTCGGTAGCGTTTATTTTTCAATAGGAAGCAACAGCTCCAGAGAAGCTGATTTTCCTTTTGCAGGTAGCGGACAAACTTTTTCACTGACAGTCACTCTCGATGGGGACTACAAATCCAGCCGCACAACAAAATTCACGGACAGCGCGACCATTATATTTGAAGAAGTCCCAGTCAGCAGCAAAATTTTTGCACACGCAGAAATCCATCTACTGGAAGGTGACAAAAAAATTCTGAAATACTCAGGAACATCCGAGCCTCTGGTTGTACAGGAGGAAGAAAATATTCTCTCCATCCTTATGAAAGAGGCCCTCACTGTAAAATTTGTCACCGACGCAACAAGCTCCAGTTTTTTTGAACAAAGCATTGAATACGGACAGACAGTCACCAGACCGGACGACCCTGTTGACCCAAGCGGAGACCGAGAGTTTTTAGCTTGGAATGCAGAAAATGGAAGCGCACCATTTGATTTTTCAGCACCAATAGAATCCAATACAACAATTATTGCAAAATGGTGGAACAAACCAAACGATTTTGTAAAAGTTGACGGAACCACATTCAACGGAGAAGAATTGAATCCTGTCTCATTTGTTTTCACAGAAGATACAGAAATTACAATCGGAAATCTATATGTCTGCAACCACGAGGTAACGCAAGCGGAATATGAGACGTATTGTGCCTATCCAAGTGGAAGTTCACCAAATGGAAGTGACAAACAAAATTATCCAGTCTATTATGTTAACTGGTATGACACGCTTGTCTATTGCAACTTCAGAAGCATTGACGAAGGGCTTACCCCCTGCTATTCAATTTCTGGAACAACGAATCCAAAAGAATGGCCCGGCATTATAGGTAATGACGAAACAAAATATTACGGTCCAGCAAGTAGTTCTAATACATGGAATGAAGTAAGTTATAACGAAAACGCCAACGGCTACCGGCTGCCTACCGAAGCGGAATGGGAATATGTTGCACGGGGTGGAAATGCGTGGAAAAGCTTTAAGATTTCTGGTTGCAATAATGAAGATGAATATGGCCAATACGCACAGTGCGATGATATAAATGGTAGCGTAAAAGAGATTAAAAAGCTCAACCCCAATAGCCTCGAAATATACGACATGAGCGGAAATGTCAGCGAATGGTGTTTTACCCACCCAGAGGCTGAAGCAGGAGACGAACCAGTATGTCCTACACGTGGTGGAAGCTATGCTGACAATAAAACTGTTTGCTACGTCAACTATCAAAGGACCAGCGAACCACATGAACGAGACGAATATACCGGTTTCCGCATTGTCCGCAACAGAAAATAGATTTTTGCAGCAAAAAACCAAAGGCATTTAAAAAGTTAAAAGATAATTGACTTTTTTGGAAAATATGATAGTATTTTATAAAGGTAGTCATAGCTACCATTGAGCCGTCCAATAAAAGCTCAGTACCCATCTAGGGCTGAATCATGCTTGAGGACGGCTTGATTTTTATACCATCCATTTAAATTTCTCGTGTTCTTCTGAATTTCTGCTCCACCGGCTAGGCTGATTTCCGTTTTTATCAATAATATCTTCAAGCTGATTCTTTAAGATATCCAAGTCTTTCCAAATTCTCCTTCAAATTGCTCCGCCAACAACTTTTTCACAATACGTACTATTATACAAAAATATCTATAAAAACTCCAGTTTATGCAAAAATTCCACCGAAAACTGCATAATTTTTCTTGACATAGCGACAAATTACAGTGGATAATATGCTTATTGATAGTTTTCTTATTTTCTTGCCCGCTCTATATACATAGGTGGGGTATACAGGATTGAGAAAATCGGAGGTCTTATGAAAAGAGTTTGTATAAAAATGGGACTGGCGGCTGCGGGGGCCTTGATTTTGATTGGCCTTGCCGGATGTGTTTCTGCCAAGTCACTTCTTGAAAAAGGCGACCCGGTTGGGGCAATCGAAAAGCTGGCGAAGGATCTTACAAAAAAGCCGACCAACCAGGAAAATGCGGACATGTTCGCGCAGGTCTACCCATCGGAGTATGACTCAAGGATTGCCCGCCAGAGCGACACCGTGCGTGACGTCGAAAACAGGTTCACATCATCAAAGGGCGCGGCCACACTGTCTACCGCTCTCGCAACAGTAAAGCAGACACTGAAGCCGGGCGACTACATTGGGGACGAGTCTTCGGTCAGGAACGCAATTTACGAGGCCGAATCGGTCTACACTCTTTCCGAGGAGATTTACAGAATCCAGAACGCGGTCAGACCCATGCCCACGGAGATTGGCGACCCGACCAAGGGCGAAATCTATATTGTTGAAAAATACAACGATGACTTTGCCGGACGCTACAGAAAGGATGCCCAGGACCTTGCGGACTTCATCTACAACATTGCGGAGGCGGGATTCCCGGGTGTGTCCGTCGGTGAGAAGCAGAAGGGATTCGACATGTACCAGAAGGCGTACAAGTACAACAACAGCCTCTCAAAGTCTTGCAGCGACAGACAGGCGGAGCTTGCCTACGGAATTGGTGAGATTCTTCTTCCGGAAAAGAAGATTTCTTACAAGCAGGAAGCCCTGACATGGTTCACAAAGTCACGCGCAAAGAAAACCGGATACCGCGATGTTGAGTCAAAGATTCTCCAGTGCAACTACGAGATTGGACTTATCTACCTTGACCAGGGCGAGAAAGCCTCATCAAGAAGCGACCTTAGGAGCGCAATCTCATCGTTCAAGGATGCAAAGACATATCCGGGTGCGGCAGAGAAACTTGCCTACGCACAGGCAAAGCTGGATGCTCTTGAGAATCCACCGGCAACGGTACAGGGCGCAGGAACGGAAACCAGCACTACGGGAACCACCACCACAGCCACCGCAAAACCAAGCATTCCGAGCGACTTTGTTCTGGTCAAGGGCGACACAGTAAAGGGACCTATCTCGGAAACATTTAAAGAGCTAAGGCCATGGGGCGACTATGAGAACCAAAAATATAGTTCAGGCGTGTTTGTTGAAGGACGCACTGTCAAAATCAATGACATCTATGTATGCGACCATGAGGTGACACAGAAGGAATATGAAACCTACTGCGCGTACTATGGAGAGTACACACCAGATTATATGGTTAACGACGATGGCGAGATAGACCCGGACACCGGAAAACCGATGGTGTTCACATACGCGCCGACAGACAAATATGGCAAGGGAACGAACTACCCCGCCTACTACGTAAGCTGGTACGATGCAATCATATACTGCAACCTCAGGAGCATTGCGGAGGGACTCACACCATGCTACAGCTTGAACGGAAGCACGGACCCAAAGAAGTGGCCGAACGTCTCCGACCGTGGCAAGGGCAAACTGTGCTCCGATATCAAGGGAGACAACTATTATGAGTTCGAACATTACGACTGGAACGATGTAAGTGAAACTGAAGAATATTGGTTTGACTATCCTGACGAGGCATGGCAAGGCATTTCCTTCAACACGTCCGCAAACGGCTACAGGCTCCCGACCGAAGCCGAATGGGAGTTCATTGCCAGCGACAGGAACCAGGGCGGCACAAAATATGCAGGAAGCAGCGACATGGATGAAGTTTCATGGCACGTCGGCAACTCCGGGAAATTAAAATATGATCCGACCGAAGCGTACCAATTCGAGGAATTCCTTTATGAAAACGGAATCGACTACTATACTTATGACAACAAGGAAAAGACACATGAGGTCAAAGGAAAGAAGGCCAACAAGCTTGGAATCTACGACATGTCGGGCAACGTTTCGGAATGGTGCTGGGACTTCTACTCAACGACCTTCCAAGATCGTATCCCATATCCTGGCAACGCGGTGTCAAAGAAAATAGCCGCCACAGGTCCGGACAAGAGCATGATAAACGATGGCGCTTATGATTATGAAACGTATGAAATGATGAAGGACACTCCGCTTGTCTACAGGACACGCGTGGCACGTGGAGGAGGAGCAATCACGGCAAAATACAACGAAGGTGGAATCCTGATGGACAAGGCACTTGTCAGGGAACGGCAGGACGGCTGTGAAACCATCCAGGGCATGACGTGTGGTGTTACCGCTGACGTACCGTTCGTGCGCAAAGCAGACCTTGGCTTCCGCGTGGTAAGAAACGCAAACTAACAAAGCATACATAGGGCAATCTCTAGAAACTTAAATTTTTAGAGCTTCCCATAAACAAAAGGCGGTTCGCAGTTCATACGCGCTCTGCCTTTTGTTTTAAAAACCACTTGATTAAAAAAAATAAAACCTGTATAGTCCTATCATAAGTTTTAGTTTCGGCCCCCGGACCATGGGGGGATTCAATCCACACACATTACCAAGGAAGGAAAAGATGGGAAGATTCGATGACAACTTTGAGGAGAGAGAGCGCAAGGAGCCTGTAAGAATTCGTGGCGAGCTTTTCACAACACAGGTCATTCTCGACAACAGGTCTTATTTTTTCAACGTAAAGGAAAACCGTAACAAGGACGTGTTCCTCCAGATTGTTGAAAGCAAACCAGCCGACCAGGGCGAAGGTGAAAGACGCGCGATTGTTGTTTTTGCAGACACCATGCGTGACTTTTTGAGGGGACTGGACCAGTCTCTCAGCTTCATCGACAAGGAACAGAAGGAAAGAAGCAAGCTCCGTGCAGAAAAAAGGGCCGAGCGCGATGCAAAATACGGACACTCCGACCCGGAAAAATCATTTGCGGATGAAAAACCCGGCGCAAAAAAAGTATACCGCCGCAAGGGTGAAAGCCGTCTGGTCGCATCAAAGCGTGAGGAAAAGGCAAGAGTCCATGTAGTCTCAAAACGCCCAGGCAGCGACGAGTCGGAGGAATTCTAAAAACTACGGAAGCCAAAAATCCGCTAGTATGTGAAGGTCAGCCGCTGGATTGGGGACGGTCCCAGTTCACGGCAGATTTTTCGGTGCGCCTCGGTTGGGTAGCCCTTGTGCCTTGCGTAACCGTACTGCGGATACTGTGCGTCATACTCCACCATGATTTTGTCCCTCGCGACCTTGGCAATTATGCTCGCCGCCATCACGGAAGGATATTTTGCATCCGCCTTGACCTCGCAGCGAATGTCGCAATCAATATCGGGACACTTGTTTCCATCGCAAATCGCGGAAATGGTTCTGGAATCAGGGACTGCGAGACCATTTTTTTCACACCAGGACGGAAGTTTTTTCAGCATGTCCTCAAAGGCAAGTCCCATAGCCTTCATGCTCGCCTGCAGAATGTTGATTCTGTCAATCTCCTTGTGGTCAACAATGCCAAGCCCCCAGCATCCCATCTCCTTTATGACAGGCTCCACCTTCTCGCGTTTTTTTTCCGAAAGTTTTTTGCTGTCGTTCAAAAGCTCCACAGGGAAATCTGGAGGCAGAATCACACATCCGGCAGTGACGGGACCAGCAAGCGGACCGCGACCAGCCTCATCAAGACCGGCGACAAAAACAAAATCTCCCGAAAGACCTGGCTGAGTGTCCCGCAACATCATTTGTCTCCGCTGGGTTTGAAGATTGGCTCAAGAACTGGACGCAAATCTGGATATGGCTTGTAGAAATTTTCCTCCAGCTCCTCATGCGTAAGTCCCACAAGCTCGTGGCTGTTGTAGTTAATCCATGGGTTTTCGGCGGGATTGTCCACAACAAATTTTCTGCACCAATAGTCCGGCTGGATTGGCATCTGCTTTCTGTCCGTGTAGATTTTGTAGTCGTGGACCACAACCTTTATGTTCTCGCGCGGAACCCCCTTTTCCAAAAAGATTCCGACCAGATAGTTAAGTGTGCGTCCCGAATCATAGATGTCATCCACCAGCATGATTTTGTCGCCCAGACGAAGATAGTCCGGTGAATACGTCCATCCATCAACACGGACCGCGGACTGCTGCTTCACGTCGCTGTAGCTTCGGGCAACGACCGCCGCATACAAAACAGGCTTGTGGTTTTTCAGCGCGACCTTGTAGTATTCGCTGATTATGTTCGCCATGTACGCGCCACCACGCAGGGAAGCATAAATCACATCGGGAATAAAGCCGTCCTCCTGGTAAATCTTGTGCGCAAGTTTGAGTCCGTCGTTTCTCACAACATCATAGGGCAAAAATTCTTTCATATCATAGTCCTCCTGCGTTTTCTTCCGCCAGAACGCTGTCAATATTCTGTCCAGGCATCTCAGTTGGTGCTGGAAGTCTTTTACGGTTTTTCTTGAAAGAAACCTTCAGTTTTTCACCGTCGGAGTCAATCACAATGCAAGTGGAGTCGCCACGTTTTCCACTCAAAAGCAGGGTGGCAATCTCGTCCTCAATCTGGCTCTGAATCAGACGGCGCATTGGACGCGCACCCATTGAAGGCTCGTATCCGTTTTCGACCATGTATTCCCGTGCCTTTGATTTCAGCTCAATCGATATCCCCTGTTCAAGCAGTCGGGACTCAAGCTCCCCAATCTGGATGTCAACAATATCCGAAAGCAGGTCCTTTGTCAGCGCGTGGAAAACAATTATGTCGTCAAGACGGTTCAAAAGTTCCGGTGACATAATCCTTTTCAGCTCCTCCATCGCATCGGCCTTCATTGATTCATAGGGAACAAGCCCCGCATCGGCAACAGAAAACCCAACGTGGGATTCCGCAGTGATTCGGCTTGAACCGGCATTGCTCGTAAAAATAACGACCGTGTTTTTAAAATCAACAACATGCC
>DGGQ01000097.1 GCA_002392275.1 Treponema sp. UBA3870 | reverse complement strand
TTTGTGAGCTCTGCGCATTTTCTACGCAAAGCATCGTTTTCTGAAGAAAGCTGTGCCACCTCGCCGTTGAGCGAATTAATTTTTGCCACAGCAGCCTCTACCTTTTTCTGCAACAGAACAACCTGATCGAGTGAAATCATATTTCCGCCTTATTTGTCGAGCGCGTTCTTGGCGACATCAACCACTGCCTTGAATGCAACTGGGTCCTCGATGGCCATATTGCTCAGAGCCTTGCGGTTAAGCTGCACACCGGCCTTTGTCAGACCAGCGATGAACCTGCTGTACGAGATTCCCTGCTCACGGACAGCCGCATTGATACGGGCAATCCAGAGAGAGCGGTAATCACGCTTCTTTCTCTTGCGTCCAGAATAAGCATGGTCCAGAGCCTTTACAACAGCATCCTTCGCAGGCTTATAGTTCGACTTTCTATCACCATAGAAGCCCTTTGCGAGCTTCAAAATTTTCGCACGACGATTTTTCCTTTTTGTTCCATCAACCGCTCTTGACATCTTCTTACTCCTTAATCAAACAATCTAAATCTGTCATCAACAACCAACGGCTCAACCGTATGGAAGCATCTGCTTGCGAATTTTCTTTGTCTGATCCTCAGAAAGAATTCCGGCGTGGCGAAGATTCATCTTGCGCTTTGGTGATCTCTTGGTCAGAATATGACGGAGATTCATCTTCTTGTACTTGACCTTTCCGGTCCCTGTAAGACTGTAGCGTTTTGCTGCAGACTTCTTTGTCTTCATCTTTGGCATAAAAACCTCACTTCTTTACGACCTTGGAGCCAAGAGTCATGGACATGAACCTACCCTCCATCGCGGCTGGCTTTTCAATGGCGTACGACCCTTCCTCAAGTCTTTTTTCTACTTCCTTCAGGACATCGAAGCCGAGCTCGGTGTGAGCAAGTTCCCTACCGCGGAAACGGATGGTGACTTTGACCTTATCGCCCTCGTTTAAGAATTCCTGAACATGCTTTGCCTTCGTGTCAAGGTCGCCTGGGCCAATCTTTGGCTGCATACGAATTTCCTTGAGCTTCAATACCTTCTGTTTTTTCTTGGAGTCACGGAGTTTTTTCTCCTGTTCAAAACGGTATTTTCCGAAGTCGAGTATTTTACAAACCGGCGGATTTGCATTCGGCGATACTTCAACAAGATCGAGATCACGCTCCCTTGCCATCTTGAGGGCTTCGATTGTCGGGATAATTCCCTTCTGGTTACCTTCATCATCAATGAGTCTGACCTCACGCACGCGAATCTGTTCATTAACGCGCATTCCCTTATTGTCTGCCAACGCTCCTCCTTGGTGTGCGAAACACTCTATCTGGTTGTAGATTTAGAAACCATCATACCAAAAAACTAAATATTTTGTCTAGTGTTGAAAATGAATTAAGCCAAATTTTAAGAGGGAATTCCATATTTTTGAGGGAAAAGAAACAAAAACTTGAAGAGCAAGCGGCAGCTTGCGACCAACACCCACAAAACACAATTGACAACCCATAAAAAAAGGACCTGTTGTTTCTGGCAGCAGGTCCTTCCATTTTTTCCATCAATATTTTTTGTCAAGCCTTCTTTTTGTCCATGGCCGCGACTATTATTCCCCTCGCAAGGTATACAGCAACGGAAACTGTCGCAAAAATCGCCGACACAATCACATAGAAGAAGGAACCGCTGTAGTACCAGGATGCCTCAACCACAGCCGGAACAAAAATTATTGCCACGGCAAGCAGGACAAAGACAGCCCCCAGCGGAACATTCTTTTTCCTGAAAAAATCAACAGCCACGGAAGCGAACACGGACAAAAGCACGGACATTCCCGCAAACAAAAGCGGCTTCGCATAAATCATGAACACGGACAGACGGTCGTCGCCATTCAGCACATTGAAAGGAACCATCACCGTAAAGAAAGTCATAACCAAGGGTGCAAGGGACTCCGCCTTGTACTCAACCGTGGAGCGGTCGAAAATCACAAAGACAAGCAGACATGCAAGCAGAGGAACGATCACCTCAAAGATGACTATGTTCATAATCGCGGCAACGGAATTCGTTGTCCACACATAGCGATTGAAAATCATAAATTTTTTGCCAATATAGAAGGCAAACGCAACCAAAAATCCAAAAGCCAGAGGCGGAATGAACGACTTCCAGTTAAATCTAGCATTCGCGGTGCAGTAAAGAAGAATAAAGACCGGAATGCAAGCAAACAAAAACGTATACATATTCTACACCATACCATTTATGCAAGTATTTTTCAAGGTTCAAATCTATGGACCCGCTGATTCTCGTAATTCTTTATGCTGTATGGAATTACTGCGAAATTGCAGATGTGATTGTTAACACTGAATGAGCATACAGGGTATGCTACCCGCTTTAGGATTATTCAGTGTTTCCCTATCTTGCGGGCAAAGCAAAAAGTCTTGAGATGTTTTCGTCCACCATGGAACAGAGCTCATCCACACTAATTCCGCGCTGGTCCGCAATAAACCTGTATGTATGCGGAATGTTGAGCGGCGTGTTGATTTTGCCCCTGAGCGGAACCGGCGAAAGATATGGAGCGTCCGTCTCCAGAAGAATGCGGTCGGATGGAACAAAATTCAAAAGACGCGCCATTTCCTCCATGCGGGATTTTTTTGTGTACGTGGTCCCTCCACCGAAAGCGATGTACCAGCCCCTGTCCAAAAACTTCCGGGCCTCGTCGATTCCATAAGAGTAGCAATGGATTATGCCATTGTGCCAGCCAGCCTCATCAAGACATGAAAGTGTTTCGGAAAACGCGTCCCTTGAATGGATGATGACGGGAAGCGACATCCTTTTTGCAATCTCCAGCTGCATCAAAAAAAGCTCACGCTCGCCCATGTAGATTTCATCCGAAAAGTCGTTCTCATTTCTTGCGTCCGGATTCGATGGATTCCAGTGGTGGTCAAGCCCGCACTCCCCGATTGCCACAAGCCGCCCTTTGTTTTCAGTTGCGGAAAGGAAATCGGAAATCTGTTTTTCAAGAACGGCAATGCATTCGGTCCGGTTTTTAATTTCACCAACATCCGGCCAGATTCCAGCGCTGAAATAAAAAAAATTGTCCACGGCAGATTTTTTCTCCGCGTCCACCAGATTCAGACACTCCTTATAAAAATCCATCCGGTCCAAAAGGTCTCCGCTGCTGGTCCCTATGTCCATGGCAAAAAAAGGTTTCTCCGCCGCATATCCTTCAAGCGTTTCCGCCCCGAAAGATGGATTTGAATCGCAGAGTGCCTTGAAATGAAAGTGCGTGTCGCTAAACATTTTTCCTCCAGATTTTTTTACTTCAGAAGAGGGTCACATAGGTTTTTCCGCTTCCACCATCCTCAGGCGGAGCAAAACGGAAGTCCCTTACCCCCGGATAATGGGAAAGATAGTTCTGGACAGACTGCTGCAAAATGCCCTGCCCCTTTCCATGGACTATGCTGAACGAACGGAAATTGTAAATCAGGCACAAATCAAGCTGACGCTCCAATGCCCTCATCGCCTCGTCCTGCCTCATGCCAAGAAGCCTAAGCTCAAAGCACGGTCTCTCCTCCTTGTCAACACCACCCGCAGTCTCCACCACAACCGATGCCGTCGGCGGAATGTCCGGACGTTTTACAGGAACGAGCTGGCTCTCCTTCACGCTCATGCGCATGGAACCAAAAAGCACAGTCCATGTTCCGTTCCGATTTTTCTGTACCAAAGTTCCCGGTCTCCTCTCCTTCCCAGCGTAGACCTCAATCCCCGGTGCAAAAAGCAGTTCCGATGGGCTTCCGATTTTCACGGTGGATTTTTTCTCGTCCGTTTTTTCGTTTGACGCAGGCACAGTGGACTCCGGGACCGAAGCATACAAAAGAGCCTCGGAATTGGAAAGTCTCTTCTTTCCCTTCTTTTTTGAAGAGCTTTTGTGGACACCGCCGGAAGAGATTTTCATTCCGTTTTCCGCAAAGACCGCCTCCGCTTTTTTCAGTTCGAGCCTGTCGTTTTCAATTTCGTCCATTGCAAGCTCAATTTCTTTTTCCTGATTTTCAACCCCGCCCGTGATTTCGGAAATAAAGTTCTTCACCCCGAGTGTCTTTTCCCTGTTGATTTCACCCTCGCGCAGAGTACGGACAAGGTTTTCAAGTTTTTTGCGTGCCCCAGAAAGAAATTCAAAGCTCTGTGTCTTTTCAAGCTCCATGAGTTTCAGTTCCTTTTCCCTGAGCGCAATTTCCCTCTGTCTTAGGCGGATTTCCTTTTCCTCGGTTTTGGAAAGACTTTCATTTGCCATGCGGTGCAGATTGTCAAGCTCAATGTGCTTTTGGTTCAGCCCCCGTATCAATGTGCTGACATCCGCCTGCTCGCTTGCTATATAGGACCGGGCCTTTTCCACTATGGATTTTGGAAGCCCCGACCTCAGCGCAATGTCTATGGCGTGGGACTCACCCGGAACTCCCATCATTAGTCGGTATGTCGGACTCATAGTCTCCGGGCTGAACTCAACGGACGCATTAACGCACGAAGGATTTGTGTAGCCATAGTTCTTGAGTATTCCGTGGTGGGTCGTCACAAGCACAAAGGACTTCCGTTCAATCAGCGTGTCCAGAGCAGCCATTGCAATCGCGCCCCCCTCCTGCGGATCCGTTCCGCTTCCAAGCTCATCAAGAAGAACCAGCGAAGAGCTGTCTGCGTTGTCCATGACCGTCGCCATTTTTTTCATGTGGCTTGAGAATGTGCTAAGAGACTCGTCGATTGACTGCTCGTCCCCAATGTCCGCAAAGATTGAAGAAAAAACAGGGAGCCTTGTCCCCTCGGCAGCGGGAACCGGAAATCCAGCCTGGTTAAGCATAGCAAAAAGAGCGAAAGTTTTCAGGGTGACTGTCTTTCCTCCAGTGTTAGGTCCGGTGATTATAAGAACACGCTTTCCGTCCATAAACCGCACGTCGATTGGAACGGCCCTGTCGCCCAAAAGCGGATGCCTTGCCGAAACAATAGCGGGCGGCTCCTTTTCCAGATCGCACAGTTCGGCGAACACACCTCCAATCCTGTTCTGCCATGAGGCAGCCGCGTATGACATGTCGAGCGAAAGCATGAGTTCATGGGCTGAAAAAAAGTCGTCCTTCCATTCTCCAAGCGAAAAGGTAAGTTCGGAAAATATCTTTCTGATTTCGGACTGCAATTCAAACTCAGCCTGGACAAGAGCGTTGTTCGCAAAAACAATTTCATCAGGCTCAATAAAGACTGTCTGACCAGATGCGCTCACCTCATGGACTATGCCCTTTATGTCGGATCGGTGGTCCGAGCGGACCGCAAGAAGTTCCCTGTCCTGCCTGTATGCCGGAACATTTGACTGAAGGGCTGACGAGAGTTTTGGATCGGTGGTGTAACGGCGGACCGCGCTCTCGATTTCCTTTTGGAGCGACAAAATCTTTGCCCTGACCGCCCTGAGCTGCGGAAGATCCCTGAGCTGTCCCGATGAGTCCACCACAGAAAAAATCTTTTCACGGGCGGGTCCCATGTCCGGAATCTTCTCCGCAATTTTTCCAAGGGACACAAGGTTCAGATCCTCCGACGCGCCGAGTATGCCACGCTTTGCCCTGTCCGTGTTTGTGCAGAAAACGGCAAGAGAATAAATCTCCTCCTGCGAAAGTCCAGCGCCATCCACGCCGAGCAGGGAAAAACAGTTTTTCACAGCCGTCCATCCAAAAAGGCACTGCGCCCTGTCCGAATGTATGTACCTGTTCCACTCACGTCCGAGCGACTTCCATTCCTCTATGGCAGCCGTGTCGCCAACGCACTCCCTCTGTCCAAGAAGGGTACGCCCCTCCTCGCTCACACACATCGAGGCCACCTCGCTCCTTATGCGGTAAAAATCAAGGTCCCTCGCAACGTCCCCCCTCAAAAAAGGATAGGAACCGGAAATAAGATTCAGAATCTCCATGGGGCTTTCAACCAAGACCGTAGCACCGCTTTCAATCAAAAAATCCCTTGTCCTGAATCCCCAGCAGACTGACACGCAATCCATTTCCGCGTTCCTTGCCGTCATTATGTCCACATCCGAATCCCCGACATAGAGCGCGTGATTTTTTTCAACACCCATTTTTTCAAGCACATGCAAAAGTGAATCCGGGGCCGGCTTTCTTTTGATTCCGTCCGCCTCCCTCTCGCCGACACAGAACTCAACATCAACATTGCCAGAAAAAAAGAGCTGAGCAAGTTCCTTCACCTGCGCGTCGGGCTTGTTCGACACTATACCAATCTTAACAGACCTGCGCGAAAGAGCCTCCAGAAGATTTTGTATACCGTCGTAGGGCTTGGTCCTGTTGTGCCAGTTCTCCGAATAGATTCTTCTCATCGAAGACAAAACTTTTTCGTAGAGAGGGTTTCCACGTCCCCCAGGTACAGCTTTATCAATCAGAACTCCAAGACCGTTTCCAACAAAACTCAGAACCTCGTCCCTTGTCCGTGTCGCAAAACCGTTCTCCATAAGGGCGGCGTTGCAGCAGTAGGCAAGGTCGTCGATTGTGTCCAGCAGGGTCCCGTCCAAATCAAAAACAATGGCCTCAATATTTTTCATTTCAGTAAAATCCTTATCATGCCTTTCCCTAATTTCTGCGCACCAGAGAGACAACAAAGCAAATGGCGAATGCGGCTGCGTTTGCAAGAACTATTGTCGCGCCCGACGCTGAACCGATGTAGTAGGAAATGCACAGACCAGCAATCCCGCTTACGAACGAAACGAGAACCGCCGTCAAAAGATAGCTCCGGCTTGATTTGCTTACCATCCGGCTTGCAGCTGCGGGAAGGACGAGCATTGAGTTAATCACCAGAAGCCCGGTCCATCTTATGCTTACAGTCACAATCGCCGCGGTGAGGAGTGCGAAAATCTGTTCCATCCAGAATGTCCTTACACCCCGGCTCTTAGCGAAAGATGTATGGAGGTTGGTCAGGAGCATCTTGTTGTAGAAAAAAATCCAGACCACCAAAAGAAGGAGTCCCGACACAAGAAGCATCAGAATCTCCTGCGGACGGATGCTCAGTATGTCGCCCACAAGATACCGCTGGTACTTTGAAAAATTTCCGGTCGCGCTCAGAAGCACAATGCCAAGCGCCACAGCCGTTGACGAGAACACCCCGATTATTGTGTCCGCCGAGGACTTTCCCTTTATCTTCACCGTTATGATTGAAAATCCAAGGGCAAGCGCAAAAAGAACCATGGCCACGGTCGGCTCCCTGATTCCAAGAAGCACACCAATTGCAATCCCGGTCAAAGCTGAATGTCCAATCGCGTCCGAAAAAAATGCCATTCTGTTCGAGACAACAACGGTCCCCAGCATACCGAAAAGCGGTCCCGCGACAACAACTGCAAGGAGAGCGTTTTTCATAAAGGTGGGACCCAGCCAGTCAAACGGAAGGACCGTCCCGATAAAACTGTAGATTGCGTCCATGGCTAGTCATCCTCCCCGTCAAAAACTATGTGCCCGAACACATCGGTGAATTCCTTCATCCCGTAGATTTCATCAACAGTGCCTGTGAACGAGCGTCCCCTGTCTATAAAAAGAACCCTGTCCGCATGCCTGGCAACCAAGTCAAGGTCGTGGCTCACAAGGATTATTGTGACATCGTAGCTGCGTCTTAGGGATGAGACCAAATCGTAGAATGATTTAAGCCCCACCCTGTCAACACCGCTAACCGGCTCGTCCAGAAGAAGGATATCGGGAATCGGGTTGATTGCTAGGGCCAGCATCACACGTTGCAGCTCACCGCCCGAAAGGTCGGACACCCTGCGTCCAAGAAGTTTTTCCGCTCCGGTGGTCCTAAGAACATCTTCCGCCCTCTCCCGGTCCTTTTTTCTGTGGTGCATCCACACGGGTCTTTTGCTCACACACGAGAGAACCAAATCCTCCACGCTGACTGGACTTCCCGGCTCCACCGAAAGTGACTGCGGTACATAGCCGAACCTTGGTTTTGTGGTGACATAGTGCATGCCCTCAAAAACAATGTTTCCCGTGTGCGGTATCGTGTTCAGTAGGGCCTTCATGAATGTCGATTTTCCAGCCCCGTTTCTTCCGACAACAGCCGTGAGTTCCCCGCAGTGAAGATGCAGGTTGATTCCCGAGAGTATGACCTCGTTCCCCACTTTTACACCAAGATTCTCTATCTTCGTGCAGCAGACATGGGCGTTTCCAATTTTGCAAGACATAGCGAATCTACCTCAGAGCAGCCTCAAGGACTTCCAGATTTTTTTCCATGGCCCTTATGTAGGCATCCCCGGCAATCTCTCCGGTGACACAAGGATCCAGTTCCCAGACTTTTAGGCCGGTCTCAGCCGCTATCACCTCGGCAGCCGACGACGAATACTGTGGCTCCGCAAAAAGCGCAACGCTTCCACCGTCCAAGCGCAGGTCCTTGATTAGGGAAACAAGTTCGTCCAGTTCCCTCGCAGATGGATCCTCGCCAGGCTCCCTTTCGATTACAGCGGCAAGGTTCAGACCAAATTCCCTTGCGAAATACGGAAAGGCCTCGTGGAATGTGACAATCCTCTTTCCCGCAAAGCCGTCCAGACCGGCATGCATTTTTATTGAAAGGTCAAGAAGTTTAGCGACATAGCTGGATGCGTTCTCCATGTACAGATCCGAATGTCCCGGGTCCAGGGTGGAAAGACCGTTAGCAATCTCCAGTACCTGATAGACTGCCCCATCAACACTGACCCAGAGATGCGGATTTCCATTTATCAGGCTCCCGCCGGAAAGACTTCCGTACCCGCCGCTTGCGACAACCATTTTTCCAGAAGCCCCGTTGTCCTCCAGAACCTTGTCCAGAAAATCCTCCATGCCAAGGCCGTTCACAACAAAGATGTCGGCATCCTCGATTGAGCGCATGTCCTTGGTGGTCAGCTGGTAGTCGTGCAGGCAGCCAGTGTCAGGAGGCGCGAGCATTGATATGGACACACCCTGGATGCCTTCCGTTATGTTCATCAGCATTATGTAGAGCGGATAGAATGAGGCCAATATTTTTATGGAACCGTCGTCCGCATCCTTTTTCCCTTTTGAACAAGACATGGGCAGGACCATTGAGAACAAAAGCGGGACACACAGAACAATCAGACGAAAAGTCCGGGCAATATTTTTTTTTCGTAAACGCATAATATATAGAAAATACTTTAAATATCCATTCACTGCAAGTGGAACCACAGGCGAAAGTCAAAAAAAAGACCGCCGAATCCAGCGGTCCACCATGCCGGGAACCAGTCTCGAACTGGCACGGATGTCACCATCCGAGGGATTTTAAGTCCCTTG
>DGGQ01000149.1 GCA_002392275.1 Treponema sp. UBA3870 | reverse complement strand
TCTGGCGGTGATGACACAATTTCTCTTCCATATAAGATTGTATCAACACACAGCATCGAAGAGTACGCTCCCAGCCGCATGATTCTGAATTCTGGCAACAAACTTTTTGCGCTCTCCGCTCCATATATCGGGGAGGACAGGCTTGGGTTTGTGGTCGGAAACAGCATAGCGACTTACGGTGAATACAGTCCGGCATCAAAATTTGAGTTCGTGGCTGTCACCGGAATGCCTCTCGCGGATTCTGTTCTCTGCAATACAAATATCAAACATTTCAAGGACACTTTGGTTACTCGCTTTACCCATCCAGCCGCTGACGAATCTGAGTATACGGAGGCCGAGGTTGTGGCATACGTTGCGGAGATGGCGGCAAGGGGAACGTTCGACGAGGGAATCAACCATGTTCCCGATTCATTCAAGAGAGGTTCGCGCAGGACCTATATTTCTGTTCCGTACTTTGGTAGACTTGTGGCACTTGACGATACGCTCAACATGGATGTCGAGAGGCTCTCATCGATGGTCCAGAATGCGGTCGCGCAGAAAAATCTGGATGTCTTTACGCTGGGCTCTATTTGCGACTATATTTTCCGTGAAAAAAAGAAGGATAGCGTTAAGAGGCTGCTTTCGTTCCCGGAGGAGCTTTACACAGCGTCTGTTGAAAATTTCCGGCCAACGGTTGCCCAGATTGCTGGAATTGTTTCTGTCTACACAAGGCTTGCCCAGAGCGACAACCAGATTGCGGTGCTTCTTGCCCCGGTGGTCGAGCCATGCATGGAAGTTCTTGCATCCTACAGCTCCATTGTTGACGGAAGGCTGGTCGTAAAGGAAAACGAGACCGAAATCAACGCGCGCGAGTCCATAGTTTTGGGACACGCGGTTCTTGGATTGGGGACCAGGCTCCAGCGCAACGACTATGCTGACGCGGGACGTATACTTTTGAACCAGGGTCTTGAATCTGCTGGTGGATTCAATCTACAGACACTTGCGGAAATCTACCCGGTCATTGCAAACGAAAATCTCTACTATCCACACTGCACGGTTCTTGGATACTATGGCAGCGATGCGGTCTGGGCCTGGACATGCTCTCCATCCGTCTCTTATAAAATTGGGACGGGGGGTGTAGTCAGCATAAATCTGGACTTCCCGCTCAACGACAGCCACTACATCTATATGAAGGGTGTGCCCACGTTCTATGCAAACATTGAAATCCAGGGGACAAGATGGCGCTCGGACACAACCTTTGAGACCTACAATTCATCTGGATATGTTTACAACGCCGGCACAGAATCAATGTACCTGAAATCAAGGCACAAATCGCGCGACGAACTGATTAGAATCTGGTGCGACCCGGTAAGCAATTTTACGGAAAACTAAGTTTCTGGACCAAATAGTGAAAAACTGATGAGACTTGACCTGCTCGGTGACGTTGTTATCGGGCAGATTTGTTTTAGAAATGCCCTTTAGCCCGGAACCCTAAAAATTAGAGTTTTTATATGCTCAGTTAACTTTTATTTTTTTTTGTTTTATGATATAATTAATTCTCACTAAAAGAAAAAAGTTTTGGAGTTTTTTGGTCTTTATGGGCTTTGATTATATTTCTGGAAATTTTTCCGGCGCATTGCCATTTCCTTCTCAAAAAAATGGTCTGCCGTGGGGCAATATCTGGTTTGTTGTTGCCATGGCGATACTTTTTTGTGTGGTCTATGCGATTATTTTTTCTATTGTTTTTTCTGCAAAACAGAAGCGTAAAAATCAAAAGGAACGCCATATTGACAAAGTTACCGGTCTGCTTTCGATGGATGGATTCGAGGAGCTGGTGGGGCTTGCGGAGCGGTCTAAAAAGAACACGAAGTATCTTCTGACGGAGATGAACATAAGGGATTTCGCCAACATAAACAAGATTTATGGCAGCAAGGAGGGGGATGAAATCCTCAAGTCCATAGGAAACTATCTGAAGAAAAAGTTTTTCGGCGACGGAAAGATGGACAAGGGCGTGTTTCTTGCGCGCGGATATGCGGACAATTTTTATATAATGCAGCCCATTTCCGTGGAAAAGACTTCGGTTGATGACATGGAGATTCTGCAGAACAATTTGCAGTTCAAGGTCGGGCAGGAAAGAAACATTCACATAATCCTGAAAAGCGGAAGCGTGGTCTGCCGTCTTGATGAAAACCATGAGCTGAATTTGAGGGACGCAATCTCCAAGGCGGGGTATGCCCGTCACATGACCAAGGACAGTATAATAGAAAACTTTGTCGTCTACAATGGAGCGATGCAGGCCCAGCATGAAAACGAGGAGAGAATCGAGAACGGAATAGAGAACGCATTCAAGAACAATGAGTTTGTCGTCCTGTACCAGCCCAAAATCAATCTGGAGACCGAGAAGATAGAGGGCGCGGAGGCTCTGATTCGCTGGAGGACAAAAAACAATGCGCTGATTCCGCCGAATCTCTTTATCCCGGTGCTGGAGCAGAATGGGATGGTCGGTATCCTGGACCAGTATGTCTACAAAACTGTCTTTAAATTTTTGAGCCATCTCCAGAACGAAAACATTCCGCCTGTGAAAATCTCCATGAATATGTCCCGCCTTAGCAACAACCCAAGGGAATTTGTTGGCGAGCTTGACATACTCCAGACCCAGTATGGTGTGGACAAAAAATATATCGAGGTGGAGATTGAGGAACGCTTTGCTGGAATGGGCGACGATTTTGTGTGCGAGCTTATCCACAGTCTGCACGAGTCGGGCTACCAGGTCAGCATGGATGATTTTGGAAGCGGAGAGTCGTCTCTGAACATGCTTGGCGAGATGCCGGTGGACATTGTAAAATTTGACCAGAGATTTTTGAAGAATGCCGAGTATTCGCGTGAGTCCAGAATAATTTTGGCTTACATGATAAAGATGGTGAATGAGCTTGGAAAGGTGACGCTCTGCGAGGGTGTCGAGACCGAACGGCACGTGAAGCTTTTAAGAAAATGTGGATGCCGCCTTGCGCAGGGATATTATTATTCCAAACCGATTCCGGAAGACGAGTTCAAAAAGTTCATAGTCGAACACATTTAGTGAATGTCAATTTTCCATGCGTTGAAACAAGTGCAAAAAAAGAGTATTCTCTATGGAAGATATTTTTCGTAAAAAGGGTGACAAAAATGGCAGTTGATGAAAAATTGCAGACTGTACGCCACAGTTTGGCTCATGTCATGGCGGAGGCTGTAAACAAACTGATTCCCGGAACGAAGATTGCAATCGGACCGGCTATTGACAATGGTTTTTATTATGACTTTGATTTTCCCGCGGACCACAAGTTGACCGAGGCGGATTTTCCTGCCGTTGAAAAGGAGATGCGCCGTATTCTTTCTGGCAATGTTGATTTTGTCAGAAAGGAAGTCAGCAAGGCGGAGGCTCTGGAGCTTTTCAAGGACCAGCCCTACAAGGTGGAGCTGATTAACGATTTGCCGGATGGAGAGACAATCACTACATACACCCAGGATGGCTTTACTGATTTGTGCCGTGGACCACATGTCGCAAACACAAAGGAAATCAACGCTCAGAGTTTCAAGCTGATGAAGATGGCTGGAGCGTACTGGCGTGGAGATTCCAAGCGTCCAATGTTGAGCCGTGTGTATGCGGTCGCCTTCAACAAGCCAAACGATTTGAAGGACTACCTCAAAATGCTTGAGGAGGCGGACAAGCGTGACCACCGCAAACTTGGAGTGCAGATGGATTTGTTCCACCTTGACCCCGAAGATCCGGGTCAGATTTTCTGGCATCCGAACGGCTGGTCAATGTACGTCACTCTTCAGGACTATATGCGCAAAAAAGTTTTCCACGATGGATATGTCGAGGTCAATACACCTGCAATCATGCCGCGTACATTGTGGGAAAGGTCTGGCCACTGGGGACACTACCAGCAGAACATGTTCATAACCGAAAGCGAGAAAAAAGTTTTCGCAATCAAACCGATGAACTGTCCGGGTGCGCTGGAGATTTTCAAGAGCAGAATCCGCTCGTACAAGGATTTACCGATGCGCCTTGCAGAATTCGGTCACTGTGTTCGCAACGAGCCGAGCGGAACAATCCATGGCATTATGAGAATCCGTGGTTTCGTTCAGGACGATGGACACATTCTCTGTACCGAGGACCAGATTGAGGAAGAGGTTACGAAGTTCTGCCATCTTTTGAAGGATGTCTACAAGGATTTCGGATTCGACAAAAATCTTTTAGTAAAGCTCAGCACACGTCCGGAAGACCACGTTGGTGATGACGCAACATGGGACCATGCCGAAGCCGCTCTTGCCGCCGCATGTAAGGCCGCCGGTCTTGAATATGAAATCCAGCCGGGAGAGGGTGCTTTCTATGGACCAAAACTTGAGTTCACGCTGATTGATGCCCTTGGTCGCCAGTGGCAGTGTGGAACAATCCAGCTCGACTACCAGCTTCCATCCGCCGACAGACTCAATGCCGAATACATCGGTGCGGACAACCAGAAACACCATCCAGTCATGCTGCACCGTGCGGTCCTTGGTTCGCTCGAACGTTTCATGGGAATACTGATTGAAAACTACGCTGGAGCTTTCCCGGCCTGGCTTCACTTTGAGCAGGTTGCGGTTGTTCCTGTCGCTCCAGATTTCAACGACTATGCAAAAAAAGTCGCCGACACTCTCTTGCAGTCCGACATCCGCGCAAAGGCATACACCGATGACGACAACATGAAGTCAAAAATCAAGGTGATTTCTTCCGAGCACAAGACACCGTACATCTTGGTTGTCGGAGCAAAGGAACAGGAAGAAGAGAGCGTGACATGCCGCTTCCGTTTTAGCTCGCAGATTCCGCAGAGGACATTCAAGCTCACGGAGTTCCGCGACTATGTTGTTGAAAAAATCAACACACATTTCAACGGAATTTAAAACGCATTTAACAATAGGGCTGTTCAGTTTTTGGGCAGCCCGATTTTTTTTGGAAAATATTATTTCTTTAGCGGTGAGGTGATTTATGGAAAACTTTACGTTCTACAGTCCAACGAAATTTGTTTTTGGAAAGGACATGGAAAATCAGGCGGGAGAGCTGGTCCGGGAGTTTGGCGGAAAAAAAGTTCTCCTGCATTTTGGTGGAAAGTCTGCTGAAAAATCCGGGCTGCTTTCTCGCGTGAGACAGTCCCTTAAAGCCGCGGGAATTGATTTTGTTGAGCTTGGCGGTGTTCATCCGAATCCACAGGACGATTTGGTTTACGAGGGAATTGAGCTTTGCAAAAAAAATGGAGTGGATTTTGTTCTTGCGGTTGGTGGCGGCTCCGTTATTGACAGTTCAAAGGCAATAGCTCTGGGCGTTTGCTACGATGGAGATTTCTGGGACTTCTATTCCCACAAGGAAACTCCGACAAAGGCTCTCCCGGTTGGAACTGTGCTCACAATTGCCGCCGCTGGTAGCGAAGGTTCGGGGAATTCCGTAATCACCAAAAAAGATGGAATGGTAAAACGTGGGACTGGTGGAGACTGCATCCGTCCAAAGTTTTCGATTTTGAATCCGGCTTTGACACAGACACTCCCGCCATACCAGACCGCTTGCGGTGCTACGGACATAATGGCCCATGTCTGCGAACGGTATTTCACCAACACAAAAAATGTCGAGACCACCGACAGATTGTGCGAGGCGGTTCTTCTTTCTATGGTCCACGAAGTTCCAAGGGTGATTGCAAATCCTGACGACTATGATGCACGTGCAAACATAATGTGGGCGGGAATGGTCGCTCACAACAATATCGTCGGAGTGGGACGGGAGCAGGACTGGAACAGCCATGGAATTGAGCATGAGCTTTCGGGGCTTTACGATTGTGCACATGGAGCGGGACTTGCGGTTATAATGCCGTCGTGGATGGAATATGTCTGGCGGCATGACGTGATGCGTTTTGCCCAGTGGTCCGAAAGAGTCTGGGGAGTAAAGATGGATTTCGCCGACCCCGAATCAACAGCGCGCGAGGGAATCCACCGGTTCAGACTCTTTTTGCATGACATTGGAATGCCAATCAATTTTGAGGAGCTTGGAGCAAAAGAAGAGGACATTCCGACGCTGGTAAAAAAATTTGGACTTGCGGACGGTCAGACCACAGGAGGATTTGTCCACCTGAATTCGGATGACATCACAAAAATCTACCAGATTGCGGCAAAGGCCAAGGTTTAATCAAGGATTTAATCGGACAGAATCTGAATCCTTGATTTTATAAATCAAAAAAAATCCCCCGGTCCAAATTGCGGATGCGGGGGACATTTGTTTTAATCGGAATGTCTACCGAACAAGAGCCGGTGTCCAGTATTCCTGATTGTAGATGTCGGTGAAGCGGTAGGTGATTTTCACTTTTCCCTTCCCAACATCAACATCGCTAATCTGCATATTGGATTTTACCGTCATCGGTTCGCCAAGCAGATATGTGTCGCTGTAGGTTCCGTCGTATGAATAATAGTCGCACAGGAATTCAAGCTTGTCGCCAATCTCAAGTTCCGTAATATTTTTTGCGACGGTTTCGGTTTCGTTGTTGTGGTAGTCCGCCTGCGCTCCAGCTATGAATCCGTATGGATTTTCATTGTCGAAAACGATTAGCAGATTCACTCTTTCGCCATTGAGCAGGGCAGGGACGCGTCCTGTTATTGTGTAGTTGTTTCCGTCGTCCACAGTGTCCTCATGGTAGTATGCTACCGGCTGACCGTTTATTGCGAGCCATGTTCTGTCGGTGTCGGCTGTCATTGTTTTTCCGTCGAGATTGTATGTGTTGTCCAGTCCCAAATCAATGTAGCCCTCTCCGTCATCGTAGAACATATTTTTGTCAAGCGCATGAACAAGTTTCCACTGGCTGTCAGAAAGAGCGATGCTTGCCTTGCCGTTCGACGATTCCTTCCAGACCAAAGTTGTTGGGTCAAAATGGTTTTTGGAAATATAGTCCGCCGCATCTTCGTTTGTGAGATCCGGGTCGGACATGAAATCGATATTGCGTCCAGTCAACCCGCTGATTAAACCTTCGCCAACTCCGCCACCAAGGAACGAGCCAAGCAGTCCACCGATTATGTCCGAGCTTCCAGAGGATGATGAGGATGACGAACCAAACAGTCCACCGAGTCCACCAAGACCTTCAAGCAGGGAGCCAAGCGGGGATGATGTTCCACCGGATGCAACCTGTCCGCTGACTTCAAGTTTTGCGAACTGTCTGATTGCGTTTGCGTAGTCGTCGTCCATTCCGATTGCTTCGTAAGTGTCGCATGCCTGGTCAACATAGGATGCCCGCTGGTATGGGAAGTATATGGATACCCCGTATGCGTTTGTCATGTTACGGGAGGTTTTGTTGTATTTGATTGCACCCTGGAGAGCGTTCGCAAGTTTTTTTCCTTCCGTCGTGTTCATTTTGAGACACAGGTCCACCAAATCAATCTGGTCGATTTTTGATTTTGCGGAGAACTCCCTTGTGTTGTATCTTGCGTCCGAAACTGTCTGATATTTGTTTGCGGAAATCATAGTCGAGATTGATCTTGAGAATGACGAGAGCGCGTTCGGAACTGTGTTTGAAAATTCTGCAAGGTCGATTACGGAAAGTGTCGTCTTCTGTCCGCTGCACTTGATATTGCACTGGGCTGTGAAATCATCAACAATGTTTTTTCCAATTTCAAGAGTCGGCATGGATGTGTTTTTGCTCAGATTAGTAAGCCAGTTTGTGTAGTACCATCCGATTCCAGGTTCGGTCTCTTCGGACGCAATCATATAGTCTGCGTGGCTGTCGAGCATAAGTGCGTTTTCGGTTGTAGCCATAAGACATGTGTCGAATCCAATGAAATCAAATTTTACACCGCCATTTTTGAGAGCCTTGTCGATGTTTGCAAGATTCATAGAGCCTTTGCTTGAAAAATTTTCATCGTAGCCGTATCCACTTACGGAACCGCCACCGTGGTCCCAGAAAATCAATTCGTATCTGTTCGCCGGATAATTTTTTGCAGCCCACTTGATGAATCCGCTGAGTGTGGAAGGGTCGGTCATGGCTTTTTTTCCGTCGTCTTCTACAAGCCGCTTGATTCCTCCGTTCTCCACTTTGTAAATCTGGTTGACTCTGTTGCTGATTCCCTGCGTCTTCCACTGTTTGCTTCCACCCGTGTAGACGATGAGATTTATTTTGTCGCTCAGATTTGCTTTTGCCATTTCGCCCAAATCCGACGAAGCCATTCCGTTTTTTGATTCAAGGTCCGCACCGCACATGTAGACCATGAGAGTGATTGTGTCCTGTCCGTTTCCGACAATCTGTGTGCGTTTTGCGCGTGAACCTGATGCCACCGTAGAGTCTGTGCTTGTGTAGCTTGTCTGCGATGGTGATTCATAATTTGATTCGTAGGAAGATTGATTTGTTGTTGTCTGGCTGGAGCTGTTGTTTGAGTTTTTTCCACCGCGTCCAAAAATCAGATAGAGGACACCCGCGATGATGGCTATAATGATTCCTCCACCACCAGCCCTTGTTGCCGTCCGCCCAGACCTTGAGCCGCCAGAACTTCCGTTGAAGCTGCCGCTTGAGTTTCCGCTTGATGGTCCGAACGACTGTCTCCTTGGGTTGCTCTGGTTTCCGCCTGTCCTTCCCGCATATCCGTTCTGGGATCCGACCGGACCTGTGCCCAATCCTTCACCACGTTTGTGTACGCCTGTGCTGTTGTTGGTGACATTTTTTTCACGCGCACGAGGCCTGTTGTTCTGATCCATGTCCATAAAAATTGCTCCTTAAAAAAAGTCCGTTCCTAAAAACACAAGGGACCACAATAGAAGCAGATTTTAACTTCCGTTGCGGTCCCATTTTTCAATATCAGCCTTTTATCTTCATTTATTCGTTGACTACTGCTGGAAGCTCAGAAGCTGCAAGTGCTTCCTGTTCCTTCTCATATTTCTTTTCACAGAACTTACAGATTGTACCGCGACCGGCATCAACAGCTTCCTGCGCAGTTCCCATGGTAAGTTCGTCCGTGCGGTCAAGTGCCTGGCAGTCTTCGTACAGGTGGAATTTCTTTCCGTGTGCCGTCCAGTAAACCTGTGAGTTTGCGGTCGCCTGCTCCAGTGCTTCCTTTGAAAGCGGATTCCAGTCATAGCTTGCAAGTCCTGCGACTATTGCAAAAATTGCCGCCACAGCTGTTCCAAGAATCTTTGATTTCTTGTCCGCATTCTTGTTTGTAAGAAGCAGAATGATGAACGGAATGAACGCGATTGCCGAAACGATGACTCCAAGGTTGTTCCACAGCCAGAACTTGACAGGACTCTTCTGTGAGGCCGGGTCGATGTGGTTTGCCTTTTTCCAGAGCAGCGAACCGATGATTACACAAATCAAATCAAGAACCAAAGCACCGATTGCCTTGTAAATTGGCTCAAATTTTGGAAGGAATGTAATCTTCTCAAACATCAGGAGGATTGCAACTACTTCAAAAGCCAGTGCCGCAATCCAAAGAAGGACAGCACCTAATCTGAGTCCTCCCGCATTTCCAGTTGCCTGTGCCGCAGGTTTTGATGCCGTAGGTCTTGGCTTGTTTGTTACGTTCTCTCCTGTTGACGCAGACACAATCTTGTGTGTTTTTTTCTCTGCCATAAAAAATCTCCTTTTCAAAAACCATCCTAAATCCATTTTAAGATGCTATATCCCTATATTCTAAATCAATTTTTTAAAATGTCAACCAGATGGGAACTTGCGCCCAAAAGTTCGGGTCGCTCGCAAATGACGGAAGCCGGTATTTTATAAGAGTCACTAGTTCATTTATTAATGTTTACATATTTAATGGCTGGAAGCCGCATTCTTTATCTCATCAATTAATGCGGCATCATTTAGTTCAACAAGTTTTGCTACCTGTAAATACAAATCCTGACCATCATAACAGGCATAAACGTCACCTCCATCAAGACCATGCTCAAGAAATATATCCCCAGTTTTACAAACTATAAATCCATTTTCATTTGTGTAATTATACTCAGAATGAGAATTATTGCTACTAGAATTATTGCTACTAATAATAGAAAATTTAGTATCATCTATGGTCATAGTACCTCCTCCCTGTCCGCTCGGTGCATTCCATGTTCCCAAAAGACCTGTTCCGCTTTCGCGTGTACATTTAAAATCGTCATATGCAAATACCAATACGCCGCCTAAGGACTTAAAGCGTCCTGTTACTCCTACGATTCCGTATGACGATCCGATGCGGTCAGATGGAAAACTGCATACCATAGAAGAATCAATGGTAGCTGAAGTAGCGACATAATCACAGTTCACTTCCTTCCACACTAAAATTACAGTTGTGGCATCTACAAAATATAAATAGCTATTGGCGTTACTTGAATCCCCCGGTTGCCAATTTGAGTATGTCTGACCATAATAAACTTTTCCAGCTATCGAATTAAAATCAATAGTTCCGGACTGGTTGTTTCCAGTTGATTGATTATTTCCTCCAGACTGATTGTTTTCTCCAGACTGATTGTTTTCTCCAGACTGGTTATTTCCTCCAGATTGATTGTTTCCACCGCCTGATGTACTGGTCGTTCCAGAACCATTTGATGCACTAGAATTGATGCCGGATGTCGGTTGCTTGCATGAGAAGAATGAGACAAGTAAAATTCCCAGAAAGGCAGAGATGATTTTTTTCATATATTTTCCCCTTATAATAATTTTGACAAAATCAAAAAGATTTATCAAATAATACATGGGGGGGGGTATTTGTCAATAATTTTCTGGCGTTTCTCAGTTCCTCAAAATGTCAACCAGATGGGAACTTGCGCCCAAAAGTTCGGGTCGCTCGCAGGTCGCAAGCTGATAGTTCAAAAAAATCTGGAAAGTTTCTTCATCCATTGCGTTCAGCTCACGGCGCATGTAATCGGCAGGTCCGTCGGCGGCAATTATTTTTATGCGCTCAAGTCCTGCTTTTTGATTCAGCCTGTCAATATCTTCAAGACGCAGATAGGTGTAAAGCTCGCTCGGATTTGGAACGGTGTGAAAATCAGCAGTGACGCTTTTGTTTTCAAGACATTCTTTGATTTTATTTTTTTTGAAGCAGTACTGGATGATGCTATACTCGTTCATAACGTATGCAGCAAAAATGATTCCGCCTTTTTTTGTCACGCGACGAGCCTCGGAGATTGCAGAAAGCATTTCATCTTCCGTGTGCAGATGGTAGAGCGGACCAAAAATCAGCGTGATGTCAAAAGTCCCGTCAGAAAGAAAATGCAGATCGCGAGCATCACCCGGCCAGCAGTTTACGTTCGCATGTTTTCCTTCCAAAACTTTCAGATTTCGCGGCACAAGCTCAACGGCCGTAACCGAATGACCTTCCTCGGAAAGTGGAACCGAATAACGACCGGTCCCGGCACCAATGTCGAGAATCTTGATTTTCTGACCGACCGGAATAAAATCATGAATGTATTTCATTGACGTTGTGAACTCGACGATTCCATGTCTTGTCGTGAGCCTGTGGTCCTCATCGAATTTGTTGTAATATTTTTCCAGCTCGGTCATAAAAATCTTTTTTCCTTTTGTTGGATTTTAGAAATTGCTTCCGTTCCAGCCCCAGTCCTTGAACCCCTGGTAGGTAATGTAGATACTGTCTCCGGGTATGTTCAGAACGTCACTGAAAATCTTGCAGATTCGGTCGGTCATTTTTGATGATGACTCTGAGTTTACGCTCCCAAAAACTTTGACGGAAACAAACGCGCCCCTGTCCAATTTTTTTCCACCGAAATACAAATCATAATTATCTTCAAACCCAAGCATAAGATAGCTTTCCGGCTTACCAAGAATGGCAACTGCTTTTCCAAGTTCGGCTTTAAGCACATCCCTTTTTTCCTGCGGGACCTGCACTGTAATTTTTGAATCAATCATCGGCATGGCGATTTCCTCCTGTAGTTTTTTTCATTTCGATAGTAGCGAAATATGCTTTAAATTATTATATTTTCAAAATTTATTCTACCATCAATTTCTGACGCTCTAATATTGCAGATTGGACACCCAAACTTTACGCGCCTGGGTAAATTTTTTGAGTGTGCTTTATGTAAGGGATTTATTTTAAATCATGGGGTTGTGGTTAGATGTTATGCAGGTTTTCGTTATGGTCTTAATTCCTTAAATCAGGTCAATTGTTTAGATGTGATGCATTTTTATAATAAGAACAAAAAGTAATTCTTGTTATGCGATATTTTGCGGGTCAAGCCCGCCTTTTTATTCATAAAAAAAACATTGCATTTTCATTACTTTTGTATTATATTTTAAATACGGAGGTAATTATGAGAACAGCTGTAATTCAAACAAGAGTCGATGCGGCTCTAAAATATGATGCAGATAATTTTTTCGAATCAATCGGAATGGATACAACTACTGCAATCCGTGTTTTTCTGAAGCAAACTTTGATTCAGCATAAAATTCCATTTGAGATTGTTCAGGACAGTTCATTCTATTCTGAAAAGAACATGGAAGCTTTGGAACATTCACGAATGCAGATGGAAAATGGACAGCATTCAATTCACGAGCTTACCGAGGTTTAAATGCACAAGGACTTTTCTGATGACGCTTGGGCAGATTATACATATTGGATAACACAGGATAAAAAGACGTTAAAGAAAATAAATCAGCTTCTTGCGGATATTGAGCGAAACGGCAATAACGGAATCGGTCATCCAGAACCATTGAAAGAAAATTTGAGTGGGTATTGGTCACGAACAATAGATGAAAAAAAATCGTCTTGTTTATAAGATTGAAGATGGGCTGATAAAAATTATTCAATGCAAAAATCACTATGATGATAAATAAAAACTAACAAGAAGTTCAAAGCCGACAAACCGGTCAAGCCGCGCCACCGTTTAAGCAATTGTTATGTGGACGGCTCACTGAGCCGCAGAATTTTCAAGAAGAAATTTTTCCAAGCTTGCTTTTACATTTTGCCAAACATCAGCCATTCCGGAAAAAAGCGGATTCAAACGCAACCAATCTAATTCATATCCATAGGAATGACGAAAAACATGCCTGAACCCCAAATAATCTTTTAAAGGTTCTGTAAGTTCCTTTTGTAAGACTGCATTTCGTGATTTTGTCTCTTCAAACATGGAATAAAAAAGCTCAGAATGCCACATTGTATTTGTCAGAGTTTTGCCGCCATTCGCTTTATGAATCAACTTAAATATACTTTCCAAACCGTTGTAAAAAGAGTGCAGAATTGAGAGCCTATTGCATTTAAGTCAAAAAAGTCAGGTTCAGAGAACTTGCACTTTTCAAGCAATAAGGATGACTTATCTACAAGCGTATCAATTTTAGAAATCTCAAGATTGATTTTTTCCTGTGTAAAACTATCCAATTTTTCTTAACTCTCCGACTCGTTGAAGCAAATTGTAAAAATCAACCTGACT
>DGGQ01000078.1 GCA_002392275.1 Treponema sp. UBA3870 | reverse complement strand
CCCTTCTGCGGGATAGGTCCATTTAGCACAGCCGCCGTCGCTACACTCCGTCGGAATCCATCTTCATGCCCGCAACGCCCAAAAAACACTGCTTTACGGCATTTTCTAAAAATCCAGCCTGAACAAAAGCTGCGCGTTGAGCGACACAAATTTCCACTGCTTTTTTATTCCAAGCGAAAGCTCCGCCCTCGGGGACAAAAATTTTCCGTCCCTTATCGAACCTGAAAATCCCGCGCCCACCGACTTGACCGGTGAATCCTTTGGAGAAAAAGTCCCCGAAAAAGACAGCTCCGATTTTTTTTCATCCGTCCTGCACGAAATCGATGCGCCCGAAGAAAAAGACTTTCCCCTGAACAAAAAATCCGTGCCGCAGGAAAACAGCCATCCACCGTCAAGCCCCAAATGCCTATAGGATGCGCTCGCGTCCAAATCAACACATCCAATTTCCATGCTCCCGTCCCAGCGTAGAACATAGTCCACAAAAAGACCTGAGCCACTCTTTATGTCGCCCTGAAAAAGCAGCCCCATGTCCAATTTTGCTTTTCCCACGTCAAATCCGCACACAGGATTTATCTGCGCCTGAATCCAGCTGCCAGATCTTTTCCCCGATGCGGCAACAAGCTCCCCATCCCCGATATAGAAAGCTGTGTTCACTGAAAAATGTCCAATCGGAATGGAGACATTCATTCTAATCCACGGAGAGAATCCACCGAATGGACTCTGGCTTCCCGCCGCACACACAAAAAATTTTGCCGCAGGAAAGAACATAAAAATCTCCATGCCGCACGAAAAAAATCTTTCGGTCAAAAACGGTCTGTCGTCAAAGAACCACGACGAAGTTCCGCAATCACCATAGACAGTGGACGCAAAGTTCAACGAAGCACCGGCGGACTGGACAAAAGGCAGCGAAAAAACCTTATGGACCGAGGCAAAAAAATTATTGTCGCACGTCGCCGAAAACTCTGCCACTGGGAAAAAAACATTTTCAGCCGACGGAAACACTTTCACAGAAAGAGCGAAAGGTTTTTCACCGGAATCAAAAGCTGGAAGGGAAGCCTCAGCTCCAAATGCCGGTGGCGTAAAAACTTTCAGAGCGGAGGATGTTGAAAGATTCGGCGACCTCAAACGTGAAAGTCCGCCCCCAAATTCTAGAGTCCCGACCATAATCTTCACACCCACCGGAAAAATTTTTGGAGCAATGTTCACCGAAAATCCATAGCGCAAATCAAAAAATGAATCAAATGAAGGCCAGTCTGAAATCTGGGCAAACTTTGGCGGAAAATCAGGGAGCCTTATATTTGGGAATCCTATCGAAAAAATCCCCACGGCATTTGAAAGACGGAGCTTGAATCCACTGTCGGCACAAATTTTTGTCTCCCCCGGACTGGAACTGTGCATGGAGCCGGTCGCGGAAGTGTAAAAATCCAGCCCGCGGAAAGAAAAAAGGTCCAGGGAAAAACTGCGGGACGAAATCAAAATGAGCGAAAAAATAAGAACAAATTTCTTCATATTATATATATGTTCCCCGAAAATCAAAAATGTAATCAAATCTGCAAATTTTCTTGGAAAAATAGAAAAAAAATCGATTTTGGGTTATAATTTTAAGAAAAAGCAGCCTTTGGTAGAAAGTTCAGCAGGAGGACGGAATGAAAAAGCGTTTCTTAATTTTGATGCTCGCGGCTTTTGTTGTCTCAATATTGTCGGCGGATGAGACCATAGTGGAGCCGGACGAAAGCACAGGTGTCTATGTCAGCTGCAACATCTACGGGGCGAGCGTCTACATCGATGGAACATACAGGGGAATCACACCGCTGACCGTCACAAATCTGGAGCCTGGAAAACACAGGATGGAAATCACAAAGGCACACCACTCCTCAGATGTCTTCTATATAATAGTCGAAAAAGGATTCATCCGCGAGGCAAAATGCAATCTGGAAAAAATCAGTGGCTACCTAACCGTGCTCTCGAATTCTGAAGGTGCGAAGGTCTATTGCGACGGCGACCTGACTGGAGACAAAAACATAGAGCTTGACGAGGGTGTACACACAATCACCACCAGAAAATTTGGCTACAAAGATGCAAGCGAAAAAATCAACATAAAGAGGAACTCAAGCTACACAAAGGAAATCAAAATGGAAAAGCAGGATTTTGAGATTCTGTCCATTGATTCCGGGAAAACAGTTTTCAATCCAAAGGACCACAAGTCTCTCTCGAACATTGAGTTCAATATTTCGGTAACTGCACCAGGCTCCGGCACTCTTGAAATTGTGTCAGAATTTGACGAGCTTGTATGGAAACAGGATGTCGATTTTGTTACCTGGGACCAAAAGATTAAATGGGACGGAAGGGATTCGGAGGACTATATTGTTGAGGACGGACTCTACACCGCCACTCTCAAGGCCGGGGAAAAATCAGCGTCATACACTTTTATTGTTGATTCCAAAATCATCTATCCAATGCTGGAACCCACGCCAAGCGGTCTCGGGATTGGACCTGTGGTCAGCGCGCAGCTCTATCCAAAATCCACATTTCTTCTGAATTTTGAAAGCGGGGCAATTTTCAAGTCAGGTGACAACATTTTCTATGGAGTGCCACTGAACGCATCCATCGCATGGACACCCTCAAAATATTTTGAACTAATGGGAAGCTTCATGGGGATTGCTGGCGACGGATTCAAATTTGGTGCGGACATTACGGCAAAACTTGTGGGGGTCGGTTCGTTCGGTTCGGAGCAGGTCAACTATGGGCTTGTCCTAAGATACGGCGACGGTTCCTCAACACTCATGCCACCCTATGGATACGACTACGGAAGGGGCTTTGGCGCGGGAGTCGTTTTTGGCTACCTGATTAACGATTTCTATCTGGGGCTTGAATCGACATACATTTTCAGACCGGTATCGGGAATGTTCACAAGCGAGGGCACAGAGTCAATATGGAAAAACGGTCTGCTTGCCTCAAAGAATTTTGACAGCGGAAGTCTTGCCCTATACGCATCACTTGCGGCGGGATTCGGTACTTTCAAAAAAGGGGATGAGTCCGTGGACATTTCGGCGGGCGTAAGAGCTTTGGATCTGGGCGGAAGATTCGCTTTCTACATTCTGGGCACAAAGATTAAAAACGCAAGACTTTCCTTTGGTCTACGGGGCGGAGTTGTAATCTACCCGGAGGAAGGCGGGGACTCATTTTTTTCGGAGGGCGGAACATTCTATCCATACGCGAAAGCCTCTCTGACATGGGTGCTATAGATTTATGAAAATGGTTTTGATGGGCACGGGAACAAGCCATGGAGTTCCTGTAATCGGATGCAACTGCGAAATCTGCAAATCAGGCGACCAGAGGGACAAGCGCAAAAGATGCTCGGCATACATTTTTTCACCGGCAAACATTGTGATTGATACTGGACCTGAGTTCAGGATGCAGGCCCTTGAGTTTGAAATCAAGTCGCTGGATGCCGTCCTGATTACACATGGACATGCCGACCACCTTAACGGACTTGACGACCTGCGTGTATTCAGCCACACCAAATCGGTGGACCCGTCGAACAAAAAAACAAACGAGACCGCTGGACCTGGACTTCCAATCTACACAAACGCACAAACACTTGCAACCATAAGGAAAAGTTTCTCATACATTTTCACTCCCGTCGTTGAGGGTGGAAGCAAGCCCAAACTCTTTTTTGTCGATGCGGCGGAATACTCACAAAAAAATCCTCTGAAAATAAAGGGGCTTGAAATCATACCGGTCCCGCTGGCACATGGCTCAACCGACGCGACCGGATGGATTTTAAAAGACTCCACCGACAGGGGCTGCATCGCCTATCTAACAGACTGCAACAGCATTTCCGATTCCTCCTTTGATTTGCTCCGCTCCACCGGAAAGATTGAGCATCTTGTGATTGACGCGCTGAGGGAAAATCCACATTCCACACATTTTTCATTTCTGGAAGCAATGTCGGCAGCCGAAAAAATTGGACCGCGCCACACATGGTTCACCCATCTGACACACAACATGTTCCACACGGATGTCCAGAGCTACATAGACCGGAACATTGAAAAATTTCCACTCCTAAAAAAGATATGCGAAGAGGGTGGCTCTGTCCGTCCTGGCTACGACGGTCTTGTACTGGAGAACTGACATGAATAGATACTGTCCAAAATGCCAAAAGGAGTTTGATTTTCAAATAAGGAGTTCCTCGGACCTTGACAATCTTGTATGCCCCGAATGTGGCGGCAAAATCGACAAAAACAGCCGCAAACCAATTGACACTTCCTCACGCGACAAAACCGAAACAGCAATAGGTATGGCTTTTTTTACGCTGACAAGAATCAACTATTTCTTTTTTTCAGCAGTCTCCGCTATTGGAATTGTGGCATTCTTCCTGCACTGGGACAAAGTCCTCTACATCACCACGGGAATATGTCTCGCCCTTTTTTTGTTCCAGCTGATTAAAGGGACCTTATTTTTCAGGACTGGCCCCATTTTCATTCCACTCGGTGCGGTCGCAGGATACTTTTTGTTCAAATCAATTAGGGGCGCATGTCTTGGAGTCTGCATTGTATTTGTCGTGAGGAACGTCCTGTGGAATCTGTTTTTCTGGCTCATCGGAAAACTGACAAGACTTTGAGGCTGAAAAATCAGAACCTGCATCAAGAAGTGTGAAAGTCCCATAAACTTTGCGAGCACCGAAACGCAGATTCCGACAAAGGTTCATCGCATTTTCGTCGCATTCACGATTTTATCGACATTGTAAAAATAGGAATCCACATTCCCCTGGTGCCAGCTCGTATACACGACAATCAAATTCAACTGCGGCACAACGAATATGTATTCACCACCATACCCCTGCGCATTGTACCCAAGGTATCCTTCCTTTCCGTAATTCCTAAGCCACCACTGGTATCCGTAGCGCGAACCGTTCCGTCTTGCCTGAACCGATGTCGAATCCTTGACCCATTTTTCCGGCACTACCTGAACTCCATCCCATTTTCCGTTATTAAGAAAAAGCTGGCCGAAACGTCCCATCTCGTATGCCGTCATTGAAAAACCGTTTCCACCGTCGCCAATCCCCTGCGGGTCAGTTCCAAGTTCCGCGGAAGAGATTCCAATTTTACTGAACAGAACTTCATTCGCATAATCAAGAAGTTTTTTTCCAGTTGCATTTTCCACTATGGCGGAAAGAAGGTGCGTGTTCCCGGTCGAATATTCAAAATAAGAACCGGGGTTTGCTGTCATGGGTCTTGAAAGAATGAAGTCAATCCAGTTGGAGCTCGACCTCCACTGCGACCATATTTTTGAATCCGTTCCAAGCAGACCCGACGTGTGGTTCAAAAGCTGCTTCAGGGTTATTTTTTTCATCACTGGATATTTCGTCTTTGCCAGCTCCGGTAAATAGTCCGCAGCATAGTCGTCCACGGATTTTATGTATCCCTGCTGAATTGCAATTCCGACCAGCGCGCTCGTTATGCTTTTTGAACACGATTGAAGGGTAAAGACAGATGAACGTCCGTAGCCCTTCTTAAAATATTCGTCTACAATTTTTCCGTCCCTTATGATTACGCATGAATAAACGTCGTCATCAAAAGATGAAAAGACATTTTCTATGACTTCCCTTTTTATTCCGCTTTCCTCCGGAGAGCTTCTTTTCCACTCAAATCCAAATGCACAGGCACACACAAAAAGAACTGCGCAGAATGCGATTGTCCGTCTTAATTTAAATTCCATTTTCATTTCTCCAATTGAATCGCCAAGTTCAGACTCTCACCGAAAAAGATTTTTACTTCTAAAAAAATGTCCGCGCAAACTATAGTTTGAATCTGTCCAGCTCCGACGTAATGTTTCGGACGGACTCTTTGTTTGCCTCAGCCTTTTTGCGGACAGTCGAGAATGAATCCGAAAAACATTTGACAACGTTTTCAGATGCCACGACCGACTCGTTGACCTGGGACGCAAGCGAAACAACTTCATTCAGATTGTGCATTATCTCTTCCGTGTAGTTCGCCTGATCTCTTGCAAGACCGTTCACATCCTCAATCTGCCGTACTATTCCCTTCGTGGTATTCAGAATGGAACCGGCATCGACAGACTGCTGCGAAACCGTTCTTGAAATCTCCTGGACAACCTGACTCTGCTCGCCTATGTCGTTCTGAATCTTGCTGAACGCATTGCTCGTAAGCTCCATGTTTGAAGAGCCGGACGACATGGACTTTGCAATTTCGCTTATCAGGTTGCTGATGTCCTTCGCCGACCTCTGCGTTGATTCGGACAGCTTCCGTATTTCATCCGC
>DGGQ01000156.1 GCA_002392275.1 Treponema sp. UBA3870 | reverse complement strand
ATTAAGTCGAAATTCGGGCTATTATATTGGCAGTTATTCTACGTCGCTTTAATGCTGATGTCAAAGAATTCCCTACCTCGTAAGGGAGACATGAGGAAGAAACAAGTTGTATGTTGGAAGTTTTTTTCCTTATTTCTTTCGCTTCATGCTCTGCCAAAAGAATAGATACTACGCATGATGCATCGATAATTACATCTACAGGTTTATTGTATAATAGAATAATTTGTTTTGTCAAATTTTATTCCCTCCGAATTAATCCGGAATGCTCCTGTTCCCTACACCCCGTCCACAATCCGCAGAATCTCCTGGCCCATGGTTTTGGCCTTTGTTTCACCGATTCCGTAGCATGACAGAAGTTCTTTGATTGTCTTCGGTTTTTTGCTTGCGATGTCCAGCATGGTCTTGTCACCGAAAATCACGTATGGCGGGACGTTCATTTCCTCGGCATGTTTTTTTCTCCACGAGCGAAGATTTTCTGCAATGCGTTTCCCTTCCTCGTCATTTTCATCAAGAAGCGGCGCTGTTTTTTTCTTTGGCTTTGCGAAGGTCTGCCTGCTTTTTTCCGACGAAATCTGGACGGGCAACATTATTTTCTGCCTTTCCATCAGCATTTTTTGTCCGTAGGGGGAAAGACTCAGGACATTGTAATTTCCGCTTTTGTTAAGGTATCCCGCGTCAAGAAGACATGCGTTCAGTTCTAGCCAATCTCCCTTGCTCAAATCCTTTCCTATGCCCCATGTGCTTAAATTGTTGTCTCCGTTTTCCAGAATCTTTTTTGTCTTTGCTCCAAGCAGCACATCGATTACATAGCTCGCTGTGTGCCTCTGCTTTGTTCTCAAAATGCATGACATATATTTTTGCGCTTCCATGGTCATGTCGTAGTTTTCATTGCCCCGGGTGCATATATCGCAGCAGCACTGTCCATCGTTTTCAAGGGGGTTGTATGCTTCACCGAAATATTTCAGCAAAAAACTTCTCCGGCAGGTTCTGGTTTCGGCGTACTGAACCATGTCATGCAGAAGGCTCTCGTCCTTTGACGGGTCGTCCTTTTGTCTGAAAAAATATCTTACCATGTTGATGTCGGCGGGAGAGTAGAGAAGGAGTGTGCTTGATGGAAGTCCATCGCGTCCGGCCCGTCCAATCTCCTGGTAGTATTGCTCTATCGATTTCGGAAGGTCGTAGTGGATTACAAAGCGCACGTCCGGCTTGTTGATCCCCATGCCGAAAGCCACTGTCGCAATCATTATGTTTACGCGGCCCTTTATAAAATCGCTCTGGCTTTGGTTTCGTGTTGCATCAGAAAGTCCCGCGTGATATTTGGCGACCGAAAATCCCATTGCGCAAAGTTTTTCAAAAAGAGCGTCAACGTGCTTCCTGGACATGCAGTAGATTATTCCGCTCTGGTCTTTCCTTTCCGACAAATATTCTGAAATCTGGAGGACGGCGTTGCTCTTACGTTTTACTTCAAGAAAAAGATTCGGACGGTTGAAGCTTGACACAAGTATGGACGGGCTCTCCATTTTCAAATGCCGCGCTATGTCGTTCTGGACAACTTTGGTCGCGGTTGCGGTCAGCGCAAGACATACTGCCCTGGGAAACTGTTCCCTCACCGAGGCAATCTCCATGTAGTCCGGTCGGAAGTCGTGTCCCCATTCGCTTATGCAGTGCGCCTCGTCAATTGTTATGCAGTCCACGTTTACATTTTCAGAATGAAGAAGATCCTGCATTCTTTGCGAGCTGAGTCTTTCGGGCGAGACATACAGCAGCTTGATATTTCCGCTCCTGATTTTTCTGCACGTGTCAAAATAGTCATCGCTTTCCTGTGCCGAATTGAGAAATACCGCCTGAATCCCAAGCGATTCCAGCTGCGAAACCTGGTCCTGCATCAGCGCAATTAACGGGGAGACCACAACAGTAAGTCCGTCCATAATCAGCGCAGGAATCTGGTAGCAGATTGATTTTCCACCACCGGTCGGCATCACCGCAACAGTGTCGCGTCCATCAAGAACGTTCTGAATCACCTCACGCTGCATTGGTCTGAAAGATTCGTATCCGAATACTGATTTTAAAATATGTTCCGGTGTTTCCGCCATGTTTTTCTCCTGGTCAAAATTGTTTCCGCCGTAATCGCAGCTTGTGACGTAAAATTCGCCACCATATTTTTGTTCGACCGCCGTACCAAAAAGCAGGGCCGTCTGTGTGCTGAGCTTTTTCACTGCATCAAGCAACAAATTATACTGGTTTTCTTCCAAAGTATAAATAATCCCCCATTTATACGAGCGTTGCGTTAAAAAAAATAGTCCGCCACTTGCATATTTTTTTCTTTTTTGATATAGTATGTGTATTGTTTTGCCGGCTTGGTGGAATGGTAGACACGAAAGACTCAAAATCTTTTGCGCGCAAGCGTGTTAGAGTTCAAGTCTCTAATCCGGTATTACAGCTGATGTTGTTTGGACATCAGCTTTTTTTTATTTAGTCTTAATTTCGAATTATTATAGATATAATAAAATTNNGTCTGAGTTCAAGTCTCAGAGCCGGCACTTGAATATCGGTCTCCTTTTTGGGGGACCGTTTTTTTTACCATCCGCCCAGATTCATTCCGGCTTGGTTCTTTCTGTACTCCACCGCAATCGACATGCTCTCCCCGTCGATGATTTCTTTTTCCGCCATATCCGCTATGGTCCTCCCAAGTTTCAGGCATCCGCTTATTGCCCTTGGTGAAAGCTGGTAGCGGTTCGCGCTTTTTTCCAGAATGTCCCTCGCCCTGTCGCTTGTCCGGCAGTATTCGGCAATTTCCGATGGGCTTAGATTTGAATTCTTTTTCCCCTGTCTCTGTCTCTGGATTTTGACCGCCCTGGCAATCCCTTTCCGAAGCTCGTCCGTGGATTTTGTCTTGATTTCATTTTCGCCACGAGTTGAGCTGTCCACCTGCACCATTATGTCGATTCTATCCAAAAGCGGACCGGAAAATTTTTTCCAGTATTGTTCTATCGACCTTGCCGAACAGAGACAGATTTTTTCCTTGGAGCCAAAAAATCCGCAGGGGCATGGGTTGGTTGCCATCAGAAGCTGGAAATTCGCTGGATAGACTGTTGACCTTCCGGCTCGACTCAAGGTGATTGCGCCACTTTCAAGGGGAACTCGTAGCATCTGTAGCACCGAGCTTTTGAACTCGGATGCCTCGTCCAGAAAAAGAGTTCCGTTGTGCGCAAGAGAGATTTCTCCCGGCGAGCAATGGATTCCTCCTCCGCACATCCCCTCCACGCTTGCGGTCTGGTGTGGCTGCCTGAACGGTGGTCTTCTCCGCAGTGGTTGGCCCGGCGGCAAAAGTCCCGCTATTGAATAGATTCTTGTGACTGGCTGTGCCTCTTCCACTGAAAGAAGAGGGACAAGATTCGGGTAGTGCTGGAGTGTCAATGTTTTTCCGCACCCCGGTGGACCGTAAGCCATCAGATTGTGACCACCGGCCGCCGCAATCTGTA
>DGGQ01000155.1 GCA_002392275.1 Treponema sp. UBA3870 | reverse complement strand
ACCCTTTCCGATGACGAGGTTCTGAGCGCGGTGAACTATGCCCTCTATGTCGCGAAGGCCGGCGGGAAATACAAGTACGTGTTCTTCACTTCGGAGATGCAGGAAAAAATCCGCAACACCCAGGAGGTTGTGAAGATTCTGGAGGAGGCATGCGAGAACGATGGATTCGAGGCATTCTTCCAGCCCCAGATTGATTTGGAGAGCGGTGGAATTTTTGGCTACGAGTCGCTCTGCCGTCTGAAGAACCACACAATCTCCCCGGCGCTCTTTATCCCCGTGGCGGAGAACAATGGATTCATCACGAAGATTGGAAGGATAATGACGGAGAAGGTTGTGAAGCAGATGGCCGCGATGAGGGACGAGGGACTTCCGCTGCACCAGTTCGCAATCAACTATTCCGCCGGACAGATTGTCGATACAGGCTATGTGGCTTTCCTTAAGGAGCTGCTTGAAAAATACGACATCCCGCCGCAGATGATTGAGATTGAGATAACCGAGAGCCTCTATCTTGGAAAGGACCAGGATTCCGCAAGTCTTTTCAGACAGCTTGAGGAGCTTGGGGTGGGGCTTGCACTGGATGATTTTGGCACTGGATATTCGTCAATCAGCTACTTGACCTATCTTCCGGTCGGGGTTGTCAAAATCGACAAGACGATGGTGGACATCTACCTGCACGACGGAAAGGACGTCCTGATAAAGAACATAATCAACATGGTCCACAGCCTTGGAATGAAGCTGATTGCCGAGGGAATCGAGGAGGAGTGGCAGTACCAGAAGCTCAAGAACTTTGACTGCGACATAATCCAGGGATACTATTTCAGCAAACCGATGCGAGGATGCGACGTAAAAAAGTTTTCGGTCTAGTGATTATTCTATGCAAAAAAATGCTAATGTCCACATTGACAATTGACGAATGTTTTTAATTTCAATATAATATGTCGTCACACTTAGGGAAATTGTAGCTGCTGGATTTTTGTCCGGCGGTGGCTTTTTTTCGGTGGACGGGTTCGTTGGACCCTATAAAAACTCAGGTCTATGGACCTATGGAGGAAAAACCAAGTGGTAAAAATCAGACTTAAGAGGTTCGGCACAAAGAAACGCCCGGATTACCGTGTGGTCATCCAGGATGCACGCAAGCCACGCGATGGAGAAACTATTGAGGAAATCGGACAGTATCATCCAATCGCTGCGGAAGGCAAGCAGGTTGTTCTGAATGCGGAACGTGTGAAGTATTGGATTAGCGTCGGTGCTCAGCCAACTGACATCGTGAAGAAGCTGATGAATGCTTCAGGATTGACAGCAAAAGGCGACCCAATCACAAAATAAGCAGAGGAGTAAGCTGTGGAAAAAGACCTGATTGAATACATAGCAAAATCATTGGTCGATGATCCGTCTTCAGTCTCTGTGACAGAAACCGAAGGTGAGCGCGGTCCTGTTTTACAGTTAAGCGTAGCCCAGGGTGATATTGGGAAGGTGATTGGCAAATACGGTCGTATTGCAAAAGCTCTGCGAACTGTTTTGAGTGCAAGCGCCAACAAGGATGGCAGGCACTACAGTCTGGAGATTATGGACTGATGGACGCGCTTGTTTTGGCTGGTCCGGATGTCAATTTTAGGGTCAATAGATCGTAGATGGTAGAGCAGTTTGTTGTTGGGATTGTCCGGGGTACACATGGTATTGCGGGCGAGTTTAAAGTCGAGAGCACTTCTGGCGAGTATGGGCACTTTGCCGATATGGAGGAGGTGACTTTGGTGTACGGCGAGGAAAAAAGGCAGTTCAAGGTGGAAAGCACTCGGGAGGCCGCGACCACACTGTACATGAAGCTGGTTGGAATAAATACCCCTGAGGAAGCTGCAAAATTCAACAGGTGGCAGATCGTAGTTCCAAGAAAAAATGCCCATCAGTTGCAGAAGGATGAGTGGTATATCGAGGACCTAAAGGGTTGCTTGGTATGGTATAAAGACGGGGCGGCGGAAAATACCGCGACGGTTATGTCCGGGTTGGAAGATTCGGATGTGGTTGGAACAGTCACAGACGTAACGGAAGGCGGATCTGGTTATCTCGTTGAGATTTCGCTGTCCGAGGGCTGTAGATTTTTGTCCAGCGATGTCAAATACACGAAGGGCGGTTCGCCCAGAACTGTTTTTGTTCCCCTGAGCTACAGGTTTTTGGGGGACATTGATGTTGAGAACAAAAGGATGCGGCTGATGCACCTCTGGATTCTGGAGTAAGTCCATGAAATTTACTGTGCTGACCTTGTTTCCTGAGATACCGCGGGCTTTTTTTGAAAGTTCGATTATGGCCAAGGCGGTTGAGCGGGGAATTATTGCCTACGATTTGGTGAATATCAGGGATTTTGCCTTTGATAATCACAAGACTTGTGACGACGCTACGTATGGCGGTGGAGCGGGACAGCTTTTGCTTCCTGAACCATTGGGAAGAGCTTTGGACAGTGTTGAGGCGTACAAGAAACACGTGATTTATGTCACGCCGGGCGGTCGCTCTTTCAACCAGAAAAAGGCTCTCGAACTTAGCCGAAAGGACGAAATCGTTCTGGTCTGCGGACGGTATGAAGGTATCGACCAGCGGATTATTGATTTGTATGTGGACGAGGAAATCTCCATCGGGGATTATGTCATGTCCAGCGGGGAGCTTGCCGCGACGGTCATTGTGGATTCGGTCTACAGGCTTGTCGAGGGGGTAATCACCAGGGAATCATTGGACGAGGAAAGTTTCAACGGCGGACTTCTGGAATATCCCCAGTACACTAGGCCAAGTGTGTACAAGGGCTTGGAAGTACCGGATGTTCTTTCCGGCGGCAACCATGAGGAAATCCGGAAGTGGCGACTCAGAAAGAGCCTGCAGAAGACTTTGCTGAACAGGCCTGACTTGATTCAGCAGGCACGTATGTCGGGTACTCTCTCGGAGGAGGCGGAAAAAATAATCGAACAGCTTGCGGAACATGCAGACTATAAAAATGACCGCAGGCAGCGACGGAAGCTTCGTTCCATACAGGAGAGGCTGAAGCGCGAAACTCATAATGGAGAATAGAATGGATCTTATTAAGACTATTGAAGAGCAGCAGAAAAAAGCAGTCGTAGCCGATTTCAGAGTTGGAGATACGGTCAAGGTTTACTTTGAGATTATCGAAGGAAAGACAAAGCGTATCCAGATTTTTGAGGGCTTGGTTCTCTGCATTAAGAATAGCGGTGTCCGTGAGACATTCACAGTCCGCAAGGTCAGCTACGGTGTTGGAGTCGAGCGTGTGTTCCCGGTCCACAGCCCACGTGTCAAGAAATTAGAGATTGTGCGCCCAGGAAAGGTACGCCGCGCGAAGATTTACTACATCCGCGACAAGGTTGGAAAGGCTTCCAAGATTAAGGAGCTTATCACACCAAAGGCAAAGGCCCGTGTTGCGGCTTCAAACAAGCTTGTAAACTCCGTGCCAATGAACGAGGCTGCGGAAGCACCAGCGGCCAGCAACTAATTGGCAAATCCGGAAGACTGTGGACGCTCGGAGCCGAAGCAGTTTTCCGGTCATTTTTTAGGGAACTCTTTTTTTTCCAGCTGGATTCAGTACATGCAAAGTCCAGTCCAGATGCAGGTAGTCCCTGTACAGAACGTAGGTCAAGTATCATCCTCTACAATATCCACCGGCGGCTCCGTTTTTGTCAGAGTCATTTCGGAAAGTGGCGACGGAACCTATCTTGTCAGCGCCGGCGGGAACAGAATCAATGTGCACAGCCAGAATCCCTTGTCCGTTGGACAGACATTTGTTGCCACTGTCGGGACAGATTCCGCCGGAACTGTAACTCTTTCGCCCGTCGCCGAAAAAAATGTGGTCCAGAATCCAATGGCGGCTTCAAGCGCGGATTTTATTTTTGCCCAGGGAATTGCTTCCGGGGACCTGATCTACAGGGTCGTGCAGTTTATGGAGCAGAGCGGCATGAAGATAGACCGTTCGCTTATGGACAGGGCCGTGTCAATTGGAAAACGCTTTCCGGGCAAGGAAAAACTTGCGTCGGAGGCTGCGGCAATCCTCCTTTCAAAGGGCATAAATCCTAGTGACGACAACATACTTTCGCTCATGGCTCTCTCGATTGGGGACTATGGCGGTGAAAAAAATCGCGGGCAAAATCAGTACGAGGAGCAAAGGGGGAACAAAAAAAATCGGGATGCCCAGGACGGTGGCGATTTTATCTCCAAAATCTACCCGGACGGAACCAGCAGCGGCCAGGGGCTTCTGACATACATGAACCATATCGCCGGTGGAAAGAGGCATTGGGTTTTTCTTCCCTACGAATGGAAAAACAAAGCCCTGGATGTGGATGCCTCCGGGACAATCAGGCTTCTGGTGGACCTGGAATCAAAAAACACAGAAAAGATTTTGCTTAACTGTAAATTAAACTCGACAAAATTTTTTTTTGTGGTATACTGTAGAGAAAGCAAAGGGGAGGAAGTTCGGTTCTTTACATTACCGCCGCTTTTGCCTTCAAGAATCAGAGATGAAGAACTGCGGCTTGGAGGATTCCTGAGTTCCGGCATGAGCTTGGGGAATCCTGTGACTGTAACCTATTCCGACTCTGCTTGCTCCGACGGACTTTGCACTGCCGATGAAATGCCTTCGACAGTTGAAACACTTGCCTAAAAAAAGAGGGGCTATTAGTACAGAAAGTCTATGACCGAAATTCGTAATCTTGCTGCGGTGGCGTTGAAATATCCCGAGAACGCTGTCGCGCCTATGATTGCCGCCAAAGAAAAGGGCTTCCTTGCGCACAGGATGATTACCATAGCCGAAGAAAATGGAATACCTGTTGTCGAGGACGACGTGCTGGAAAATGTTCTGTCCATTCAGGACGTGGGCCAGTGCGTTCCGGAATCCACATGGCAGGCGGTGGCTGGAATTTTTGCCTACATCCAGAGTTTTTCCAAGCGGCAGACGGCTTTCTGAATGTTTCCCCGGGAGAGTATTATGCCATTGACAAGACTGAATTGCGAGGAAATCAAGGAGGGGGTCAGCTTTTCCGCTCCGGTTTTTTTTGAGGATTCCGTGAACATGTTTCTTGCGGCAAACCATCCTGCCAAGCACTACCATGTTGTCGCCATAGAGAGATGGAAGATTCCGTTTCTGATGACCGCAGGACACAAAAACACATGCGTAATTGCAGCATCCTCCGGGGAATCCGACGATTTTGACATGGACGACTCATTTTCCGGTGAGGTCTAGCGTCCGATGGCGACTGTCGATACAGGACGTGACGGCGAAGACAGGGCCGCGAACTATCTTTCTGAAAGGGGCTACGAAATCCTTGACAGAAATTTTCGTATGGGCCGGCTTGGTGAAATCGACATAGTTGCGGCCAGGGACGGTGTGCTTGTGTTCGCCGAGGTCAAGACACTTCCGCATGGAAATCTGGAGATTCTGGGTCACGAATTAAATCTAAGGAAACGTCAAAAGATAATCAAAACAGCTAAATTTTACATCGAAAACCATCGACAATATAAGTGCAGGGCAATAAGATTTGATGTCCTTGCTGTAGATGTTCCGGGACTGGAGCCGGTTCACCACATTGTAAACGCTTTTTCGGAGTAATACAGATGCCGGTTTCAAAGACCCTTTCCGCGAAGAATAAAAACAACGCCATGCGCATAAAAGAATTGCAGCAGAAAATCCAGGACGAAAACTATATCAACTTTGCCGTGGAACGTATTGCCCTTGTCGTCAGTAGGCAGATAGTGGAGAAACGAAATTCACTGCATGCCCCGGAAAAAACATACTAGAAAAAAAATCCATAATGAAGTAAAATCTATCGCATGAGTAGAGAAAGAGATAGGCGGCAGAGAAGACGTTCCGGGCCGGGCAACGGTCGCCGCCATGAAGAAAATTCACAGAGGGAATCGCGTGAGTCTAGGGACACAAGGGAGCGTCGCGGCAGATTCAGGTCCCATTCGGCGGTATCCCACAGCCAGATCCAGTCGGAGGACGAGGCGATTAAAAATTTCAAGACATCCAACCAGCCTGTGTGTCCGGTTTGCTCCAAAATAATATCCGACCTTTCGTCCGCGCTGATGCAGAGGGGCGGTGGCTCTCCAATCCATTTTGAATGTGCCATGGAGCAGGTCTCGTCCGAGGAGAAGCTTGGCGAAGGCGAAAAGATTGCGTACATCGGGCAGGGAAGGTTCGGTGTTCTGAGCTATCCAAACATCAGGGACGTGAGGCATTTTTCAATAAAAAAGATTATCGACTGGGAGGACCGCAACACACGCGGGGAATGGCGCAACGAGATGGCGGACCTTTATTCTCAGATAAAATAGCCTCCCATCTACTTGAAAAGGACTTCGATTTGTTCTATAATATACTATCTTTGCCGGGATGGTGGAATTGGTAGACACAAGGGACTTAAAATCCCTCGGCAATTTAACCTGCCGTGCCGGTTCGATTCCGGTTCCCGGCACAAAGCCTGATTTCTTGTAAAAGAGACCAGGCTTTTTTATTTTATCTTCATTCAAAAAAAATCAAAAAATTTAAAAAAAATCTGCTGAACTGTCATGAAATGATTTTTTTCCGCATATATATATTATGAGGAGTTTTGAATTAATGGAAAAAATTATTTTTGAACCACAGTATCCTGCAGAACTGTACACTAAACGACCGAACGAAACAGCACTTTTAAGTCCTCTGTATGATTCAACCTTTAAGGCAATTTTTACACAGGAAACAGAAGATTCAAATCTTGCGTTAAAAAGCTTTCTGTCGGCAGTACTGAATCGGCAAATTTTAACAGTAAAAATAAAAAACAATGAGCCGGTAAAAGAAACCAGTAAGCAGAAAAGCATGACATTTGATGTTAACGTAGAATTTGACAACGGCGAGCTTGCTGACATTGAACTTCAAACTCATAAAGAAGAATATGATTTTGGAACGCGTGCAGAAATTCAGGCTGCAAGACTGCTTACAAACAGCGCCAAAAGAAGCAAAAAATGGAAGTCAGAAAAAGTTTACCAGATTTCCATTTTGAATTTTCAATATAATAAGGGTGACAATAAAGAAATGCGATGGTATAATATGACCGACAATTCCGGTGGAAAGCTTGATGACAGGCTGAATATTATTTTCAT
>DGGQ01000126.1 GCA_002392275.1 Treponema sp. UBA3870 | reverse complement strand
AAAGAATATGCTCGTAAACTTCATCTGTGATTACGAACGCATCATACTTTTTTGCAAGATCGGAAATTGCCGTAAGCTCCCCGCGTGTAAAAACTTTTCCGCACGGATTTGAAGGATTGCAGACGATGATTGCCTTTGGATTCTTTTTGAACGCATCTTCAAGGACATTTGCATCAAAAGAAAAATCAGGTGGAACAAGCGGAACGTAAATCGGTTCTGCACCGCTTAAAATTGTGTCTGCTCCATAATTTTCGTAGAACGGAGAAAACACAATCACTTTGTCGCCGGGATTTGTCACGCTCATCATCGCAGCCATCATCGCCTCGGTTGAACCACATGTCACGACAAGCTCTTCATCTGGATTTACAGCAACACCCGAAAAATGATTTATTTTTGCGGCAAGAGCCTCACGAAAATTCTGCGCGCCCCAGGTCGTTGAATACTGATGGAAATCTTCCCTTGTCACTTCCGCAAGTCTTTTGAGAATTTCCTCAGGCGGCTCAAAATCAGGAAAGCCCTGCGAAAGATTGACGGCTCCGTACTGATTTGAAATACGTGTCATTCTCCTGATGACCGAATCCGTAAAATTGGCTGTCCTGTCTGACAATGATGGCATACATGGCTCCTCGAATATTTTGGGATGAAAAAATATATCACAAAACAAATCTTTTTTCACCTATTATTCTTTTTCGACTTGAAAAAAACTGTATTGAAAAATTTCCAGAAATCCTCAATAATATCCAGCAGATAAAAGACGAAATGAAGGGACAGGGCAATATGGATTTTAAAAAACTGGAAAAATTTTTAAACAGGCAGAAAGTAAGCTTTATATGTTCAATCGACAGCGAAAATTTTCCGAACGTAAAGGCGATGCTGAAACCAAGGAAACATATCGGGGTCAAGGAATTTTATTTTTCGACCAACACTTCATCGATGCGCGTAAAACAGTATCAGGAAAATCCAAACGCATGCATATATTTTTATCACAAGGGTCTTATCAAATATGAAGGATTGATGCTTGTCGGAAAAATGGAAGTCATAAGCGACCAGAAAATCAAATCAGAAATCTGGAGACCGGGCGACAAAATTTTTTACAAAAAAGGCGTAACTGATCCGGATTATTGTGTATTGAAATTTTCAGCAATCAAAGGAAGATACTATTGCGATTTGAAAACAGAAAATCTTGACAGCGCATTGTTTTGCTAAAATTTTTAACAGGGGGGCAAAGGATGACAGTATTTTTTGATTTGGACAGAACGCTGATGAATTTTGAAGTCGGCGAAGATCTTGGAATTAAAACAGTATTTGAAAATTACAAAAATGAATTGAAGATGGATTATGAAAAATTCCGTTCAACATGGAAAGATGTGGCGCAAAAGATTTTTGACGAATACTCCGCAGGACTTCATACTTTTGATGAGCAACGTCATCTGCGCGTAAAAAAAATGTTTGAGCTGAACGGTGTCATTCTTGATGAGGTCGAAGTAGAAAAACGCTTTAAGCTTTACTGGTCGAACTATGAAAAAGGAGTCGGACTTTTCCCCGATGCACGTGACATTCTGGAAAATCTTAGGCAGCATAAAATCAAGACGGGACTCATTTCAAACGGCGACAGTTCCAACCAATATTGGAAACTCAACAAGGAAAAACTCACGGACTATTTTAATCCGATAATAATTTCAGGAGAAGTTGGAGTAAGCAAGCCCGATCTGCGCATTTTTGAAATTGCATTAGAAAGAGCAAAAGCCGAAAAAGAAAGTTCCTGGTACATCGGAGACAGCCCAGTCCACGACATCGAGCCTGCCGTAAAATTTGGAATGAACGTAATCTATCTGAACCGAAAACTCTCCGGCGAAAAAACAATTTGCCATCAGGAAAAACCGGTCTATGTAGAAGTCAGCTCACTGGACCAGGCGTGGGAATGTTTGAAAAAATACGGAAAGATTTAATGGATATATTGGTATCTTATTGCAAAGACTGTGGAGCAGAAACATTGAGCATTCCTTCATCATTGTCAATTTGATATATCGTTTTTTCACTAGCGAACAAATCCAGTTTTCCAGAATCCTTCATAAATTACTGCAAAATCATATCCGCATATTTTGATGGAATGAACACATATTCCAAATCGCTTGCTGAATACATCTGTTTTGCGAATTGAACCTTTGCCTGAGTGCTTGCATTATCAATTAAATTCTCACCTTTAATTTCTACGATGTAGAGTTTTCCATCGTTAAGCTCAATCAAAAAATCAGGATAATACGAACGCAGTGTATGGAGCTCAGTGTCAATATAATGAACACAGGAATTACTTTGTCCCACTCCCGTCCAAAATGTTTAAGCGAAAGAAAAGGTTGTCTGTAGCCTCTCAAAGTCTAAAACAGGACGCTTCGGTATTTTCCCATGTATCCAAAGAGCCATGTCAATCCGTGCAAACATGTTGACTTTCATTAGGCCAATGAAGTGCGTGAATCGTAGACTGCCGACCTCATGTTTTTTTAAGGAACATGAACAGGACTCAGGCAATCATTGTTATATAGATTTGCGTATAGACTGCATTTCAAGTCCAAGATGATAGGATGAGTTTCCGTTCCTGACAAAAGTTTCCTCGATGCTGCGGAGGCCTCCCGAACAGTTCTAGGGTTATTGTTGACGCTGAATGAGCATACAGGGTATGCTACCCGCTTTCGGATTATTCAGTATTTCCCTAGCATTTGACCGAATAATGTGTTATACTTGTTCCTGCCTGCGAATCCTTATGTGGTATGGTTTTGGAGTCTATTGAATTATACCACGGTTCGCAGATTTTAAAAAGAGCTTTTTTACATTTTGGACAGGAATGAAAGGATATGTACCCTTTCGCTCCGGCCCCCAGATTACCTGAAGCCACTCTTTTTTTATAACTTCGCCCAAAACATCTTCAATCCAAGGTAAATCCGCATCATCGCTAACATAAGTCCAGCTCATATCCAGCCTGTAGATTGCTTTTGTAGGAGAATTTATATCATCAACAAAAGTCCTATCTGGCATCTTTCCCTCAAAATAACACCAGAGCGCAGAATTGTTCGGCTGCTTTTTCTGGAAGAGGGGGCTTTATTAAATCTTTTTTTTCTTCGGGTAATTGGGTGAAC
>DGGQ01000119.1 GCA_002392275.1 Treponema sp. UBA3870 | reverse complement strand
ATTTTGTGTCGGGTCTACAGTCAACTCCAAAACATTCCTGCGAAATTTCTCTCAGCAGATTTACATCCCTGTCTGTAAATCCAAATGGGAGGTTCTTGATTTCCTGATATTTTTCTTTTGTTCGCTCCAGGAACATGTCTCTGTACTCTGGCTTTACGAATTCAATCTGCAAATCTTTTGCGAGTTTTCTGATTTCATCCACAGCCTTTATATCATTTACCCTTGTGCTTTCTGCCATGAATGTGGCTTCCGCAAAATTTTTCCCAAGGTCCAGCGATGGAACGTCCTTGTCATTTTCACAATCGTATTCCGTGAAAAAATGTACGCCAAAGGAATCAACGACAAGTCTTTTTGCAATCAGGGTAATCAGCAGGGCCTTCCTGAATGAATCTCTCAGCTCCAGTGGACTAGATTCCGCTTCATTTAAGTCCGCAAATTTTACAGTACCGAACATGTGCAGATTTTCTTCTGTGCGGCCATTGAAGTCGTTCTCTTCTTTCTGCTTTCTCATTGCCTTCTGATACTCTTCCCTGTATGGACCTGAGACACTTGTAATTGCCCTGAGCGGGAATCCGACGATAACTTTCATAATGTTGATTTCGCCTGTCTCGTCCGATGGAATGATTTCCAAATCTACGCTCGCATTTTTGAGAATCCATGCCTTCAAACATTTTCCGTATATTGGGCACTGTTCGCTGTTCTCCATGTTCCCGCCGACATCAAAGGGACATATGAACGGTTTTCCAACTTTTGTGCTCAGGCTGTCTTTGCAGTACTTGTCATACTCTGGTTCGTTTGGAATTGATATTGCATAAAAAATCTTTCCCTTTGTGTTGAGACCGGACGCGCTCATTTCCTGTCCGTCAAGTCTTGTGTAGACCTGCGCCGTTGTAAGGTATGCGCCGGAAGTAAGGGCGTTGAGTTTTTCTTCATCCTCAAGCAGTCGCTGCCTTATGTTTATTTCCGCAACCGGAGCGAAGAAGAATTTTTCTGTTTCCGACAAAAGCAGTTTCATGATTCTCGTTTCGGGCAGTACATTTCCTGCTCTTGAATAGTCCGCGTCGAATGCTTCTTTTGATTGTAGAATTTTTGTCAGCGTTTCAAAAATCTGTTCCTCGCCAAAATCTTTGTTGGCCATGAGCTTGTTGTAAATGCCTTCAACATCTTTTTTATAGTTGAAGATTTCGATATTGAAATTGCCAGTGCTTTCCGTCTGGTTTTTGTACAGGAATGTCTTTGCTTCTTCCTGAAGTTTTTTGAATTTATTTATAACGCTTCCAGTGTTCAGGATTTTGTTTTCCAGTTCCTTCAATATTCCATCGGATATGTGGATGCCGTTTTCCTGTATTTCCATGAAATATTGGCGGACAAGTTTTGCTGTATGCTCATTTTTTTTCGCGGTAATTATGTCTTCGTATGCCGAAATAGTTTCCTCAAGGAGCCTCTGGATATTTTTTGATGACGGAATCAGAGAATTCAGGGCCGACTTTAGCGCGGAGAATTTTCCATCAAAAATTTCTTCAAAATCTTTTGTCTGCTCCCTTGCATCTTCTTCCAGTTTCCGGAAATTTTCGTTCGCACTTGTAAACCGTGCATAGAGATTTTCGAGGAATGCCTTTGCCCTTGCGACGGAGCCTCTTGTCATGCGTTTTCCATCCTGCAATGGATTGGCGGTGTCCTCAACAAGTCTTAGGTTTAGCATCTCTGACATTCTGTGCTGAATGTCGGAAATGAATTTTTCTTTCCTGTCCCTCGGGTAAACCGAAGTCTGTGTCTTGAAGTTGTTGAAAACTTTTTTGATATCCTCTGTCCAGTTTGTCACTGTTGCGGGAATTGATTTTTTGTCTTCCTTTATTAACGCAATACATTCATCCAGCTTGGATTCTTTTGAACTGTCAAGATATTCTGTGAATGGCAGGAAATCATCGGTGTCTGGATCTTTGAACATGCTGAACGAATCTGCGAGTATGCTGCTTTCATTTCCTTCGGGATTTGTTTTGGAATCATTCAGGAAGCGTTCAACAAGTCGGTCGATTTCAACTTTCCCATAGGAGTCGTCGAGAATGATTTTGAAATAGTTTTCCGCAAGTTTAAAGGAACAGAGCTGCGTAATCTTTCGGCGCGGATAGACGATAGAAGTGTTTCCGGTGGACGCATATCTGACAGGCTTGTGAAGTTTTCTGTCCTCATCAAGATTGACCCAGATATTGTTTGAAACTGATTCCCATCTTGTTGCGACATCGCTTCCGGTAAGTAGATAAATAAATCTTGCCGCCATTTCCGCAAACTGTTTAGGGGAGGAAAAAGCGACTCCAGTTTCGTTTGCCTTGTCAAAAAGATATGGATAGTCAAAAGAAAATGTGTTTGAAGAATTTGTGTAGTCCCAGTCGCTGGAGGATATGTTTCTGTACGCCGGATAGAACTGTCGTTTGGGCGAGCGGAAATTGTTTTCATTTTGATAGTGGTCCAGCTCAATCAACGAGGCGTAGCAGTTTGGTTTTAGTTTGAGGTCGCCGCTTATTGAATCGTAGACACTTGCAAGCGCCATGAATCCATATATTTTTGTTACGACATTTGTTTGTTTTGCAACAAAGCGCACAAGGTTTGCGACATCAAGGAATATTCCCGAGCCAGTCCCGCCGCATATAGAGCCGCAGATGAATACGTTTGTGAAAGGCACAAGGTTCGATTCTCCAATTTTGTTTCTCCTTGCCTCGTCAACGTCGATTGTTGTGCTGAGTATGTTGTAAAGTTTGTCCCTTATTTTTGCGGCATTCCATGCGAATGAAAAGCGTCCGACCGGTTTCATCTGGCTTGCTCCACCGGAAAGCATTGTTGGATTCAGCTGTGAGCGCTTGGAATCTGGGTACCATTCTTTGATGCTCGGGAACTGGTCCAGATTTAGTGTCGAAGTCAAACCGTCTGCGCCCAGTCTTTCAATTTCAGTATTCGGGTCAAGATTGATTTCATCTTTCACGGTTTTGATTTCGCTGGTCATTGAATCAATGCTGATGTCTGTGTCAAGGCTCAAAAGGCGCAACAAGGGGTAGTCCTGCATTCCGTTTGGCGAATTTTCGATAATCATTTTCTTCAATGCCAGAAGAATATTTTTTCCAGTTCCACCTACGCCGATTACTACAGTTGGTTGATATCTTTTCATTTTAACCTCGCCATGCTTTATTAAATCTTTTTCGCGTTCATTTCCTCAAAAGATTTTTCATTATACTCAAACATATAGTTCCTTTTTGATTTTGCTATGTTCTTCTCTTCCTTTTCCCGCAAAAGGTAGATGATTATAAAAATTATTATTGATGTGCCAAGCGCAAGGTATATGGCGAAACGTAAAAACAGTTTGTCGAATGCGTCTTTGGCTTTGTTGAATGCTTTTATGCTTGCACTGTCTGCAGGCAGTCCGGTGAAACTTTCCATGGAAACATTTTTTACTATAGGTGCAATCCATGGTTTCAGGAGATTGTTCTGTATATATGATTCCCGTATTTCATCGGAATATCTTTCCACTATTTTGCCACATTCCGCAAGTGTTATTTTTTCAAGCGCGCTGTTGAAATCCTCTTTTGATTCGTCGTCTATCTTGACTAGTTTGAACGCATTTTTTAGTGAATCTTTCAGCGTTCTGTTTTTGGAATATTTGACTGCGTATTTTACGATGCTTTCTTTTGCTTTTTCCAAATCCACCGCTGATGAAATTTTTTCTGCATGGAAGGTGTCCACCATTGAATCAACGACATTTCTAAGGACATCCTCCGCTTCTTCATAAAATGCGTCCCGGGTTTTTGCTACAATGTCGTTCTTTATTCCATCAATGAATCTGTCCTTTGTTTCTGTGAAAAGTTTTGACTTGCAGAGTACCAGCGGAAGAAATAAATAAGTGACGGTGGTGATGAATATGAGGACACACCCGGTCAATGCTGTTCGCTTTTTGTTTTCAAATCCACGTATGCGGCAAAAATAAAATTTCCATAATGCGAAACATAGTGCGCCAACAAAAATTGCCACCAGCCCCCAAATCAAAAATCCTTTAAAAAAATCCATTCCAGTCTCCGCGCTTCCTTGTTACCTGATTCTATTGAATTTTATGCTGCACGAACTTCCGTCTTTCAGCACAAGCTTTATGGATGAACCCAGTGTGTATGGGTCCAGCTTTTGGTTGGGGGCAAACCATTGTTCGCTCTCCATTTCAATTTTCCAGTTTGATTTTCCAGTCCTGATTATTTTCCCGACAACAGGCGGAACGTTGGAACCTTCAAGCCGTAGATTTAATCCAACCTTGCTTCCGAATTCCAGTTCTCGGTTTATTTTGACAGATGCCGCTCTAGGTTTTGCAGAATTTTTTCCAACGCGCTCAATCTTGATTCTTATTGGCCGTCTTAGTTTGAGGATCCTTGTGATTATGATTGCGAAAGCAATTAAAATTATGGTCAGGGCAATCGGGAGAGCCTTTTCCAAAACAAGCGTAACAGGTGACTTTAGTTCTACAAAAAATAGATACTCTGGAATCTGCCCGTCGCTTTCCGAATTTAGTTTTGTGTTTATGGTGAGCTTGAGTTTTCCTTTTCCAGACACAGCCGGCAATTTTACATTTCCTTGTGTCTCGCGGATGGCCCCCGGTGCAAATTCAATATTTCCCTGTTCGGGGACAATCTGGAATTCAACACTTTCTCCGGTGGAATCTTTTTGGAAGGAACCTTTTATGTCAGTAAAATTCATCACGACCGTGTTGATTTTGTACTCGCTTCGCATCTGCCATGTGAATAGGTTGGAGCTGTTTGGAACTGTGGTATATTTTGAAGAGTCTGAACTCAGCTCAATATTTCCGAGCCGCACATTTGAAAATGAAATTCTTCCATTGTCTCTGGGTTTTACAGGGGGGATTTGTTCAAGCCACTTGTCGAACAGGGTTCCGAACTGCGACATGTCGCTCAATATTTCGTAGCGTGAAGGATATGCGCTCGCCCTTTTTGCTATGTCCTCAATATTGTCGAGAGCCTCGCTTCCATTTTTGATTCCAAGAAACCACCAGTTTTCGTAGGATGCTTTCTGCGGATCCATTGCGGGATCTTCAAAAATTGCGTCGGGCGAGTCGTAAAGTATTTTGCTTTTGCTGTTCGGGCTTTGATATATGTTTCCGTCGGTGATGAACAGAACCAAAGGGTCGAGCATGTTTCCGTCGTTTTCTTTTTCAATTATGTTTACATACTGGAATGTCTTTCTCATTGCGGCCCCAATATCCGTGTTGAGATTTGTTGGCATCCAGCCCTTCATGGAGCGAAGATAATTCTTGATGTCATCCTTGTCCACGCTGTATTTTATTCCGAATGAGCGCGCCCTATCAACATTGTCGGAATCGCCAAGCGGAACAACAACGCAGTAGTCATTGCTTTCCAGCCTCTCGTCCACAATCTTTACGCAAAGTCCGTCTATGATTTCGTCCAGCTGATTTTTTATGCTTTGCGATATGTCCACCACAAGGACAATAATTCTTCCTGGCATGGCTGGAGGAGTTTCTGGTTCCTCAATCGCAATACTTTTTTCAATCTTTTTATTGCAGGAGCCAAGTGAAAATAAAAAAAGCGATGCGGCGAATATGGAAATCAGTTTCCAGATTTTTTTCATTTTGCGTCTCCTTCCAGTATGAACTTTGAGTTACGGTTTTTGATTACGTCCGGCAAAACTTTGATTGTTATGATGAACGCAAAGACCGATACGAGTGCTACTATGGAACCTGTTATTATGACCGTCTTTATCACAGGGAATTTGAAGAACAGCGACATGAATATAAGGATTTCGGGAACAAAAAGAAAAACCATGTAGATAATCTTGTAGAAACTTTGAAAATATTCTTCCCCCTCGCCGGTCAGAAGTTCCTTCAAAACCTTTGAGAGAAAAATATAGGTCGCGATGCACATGGTCAGGAAAAGTAAAATCTGCACTATGATTATTGCAATTGAATATGGGTCCAGCTTGTATGGAATGCTCTGTGTCTGTCCGAGCACGTTTCTGATAAAATCGCTGACGTTGACTTTCCCAAGCATCAGACCGATGAATCCTTCCTTGAACAAAAACAGAAGCGGGGAGATTATGAAAACCAGAGTCCCTATGTAAATTATTCCAATCAACAGACCAAGCAAAACCGATTTCAAAAAATTTTTCATATCGCTACTCCCTGCTGTCTCTAAATAATTTTACAATCTCGTTGCTGGTGTATGGATTTTCCAGCAGCTGTTTTTCCGGATTGTTCGGATAATGTTTTTTTATGAAATCATCAGGACGCACAAAAAAATAGTCGCAGGAATATGTGTCGTCGCGCTTTCCACCACGCGTGTTTGAGCAGTCCCATGTCAAATCAAAAATATACCAGCCGTCGTCCAGCTCAAGGATTGTCCATGCGTGGTCCTGATCCTCAACTTCTTCGGCGCTTCGTTCTGTTCCGTCAAGCGAGTTCCCAAGCACATTGATTGCCCTAATTCCAAGTTTTTCACAGAAATAAACGAATGTCCTTGAAAATCCTGCGCAAACACAGAGCCTGCGGGAAAGGACGGTCCTGAAATCCCACGGCCAGTAGATGCCAATTTCAAGTGAGTCATGGTCGTAGCTCGCGAGATACCAGATGCAGTCATGGACAAGTTTTATTTTGTGATAATCATCCAGAGCGTTTTCTTCTATATAACTAACGCACAAATCAACAATCTCGTCCGGGGAAAAAGTGTCTATATTTCTGCTTTCAAGAAACTCGCCCAGGTCTTTGTCCGCGGTGTCCGTTCTGTATTTGTCTGCCTTTTGGATTGAGGCTCCGGCCTTCAACGGATTTTCTACTTTTCTGTCCTCAACTAGTATATCCGCAATCTTGTTTACGTGGCTAAAATAGTCGTCCGAAAGATACACGTCGATTCTTTTTGTGCCGTTCGGAACGTACAGACATTTTGTCTCATATTTTCCGGTGATTTTGTCTCTGTCCAGAACAAGGGAATCAAGATTCTCTTCGTTGTCATCAAGGAAATAAACATGGCAGTAGTTGTAGTTGGACGCAAAAGAATCGACCGTCATGCTGTAAATTTTTTCATCGTCAATGGGAATATCCAGACTGGACATCGTTGCTGATGATATTACAATGTTTTCGCCGTTCTCAAGTTTGTTGCTTTTGCTTTTGTCGATTTCGCCAACAAGATTGAATGAGACCAGCGACTCTGTAAAGGATGTTGATGTGGAAGAAAGAACAAGCCGGAATTCTTCGGCATCGGATGGAATCTGGTAGTTGATTTTAAAGTATTTTGATTTGTTCCTTTCAATCGGCAGCCACTGGAAATTGTTTTTGTTTACAGCATTGAGTATGCAGTAGCTTGAGTCGAACGGCCCGATTTCAAATGTATATGTCTCTCCACGCTTCAACGCTTTTGGGTACCGTGAAGTGTATTTATGGTCTATAACAATTTTTTCGGAAAAACGGAGTGTCTCGGTCTGTTCGTTTGCTTGAACATAATCAGATTCCCTGCGTCTTTCCTCGTCCTCGATTACGCCTTTGAATTCATCCAGTGTGATTACATCATACGCGGCATATATTTTTACACTGCTGCTGTCCTTTGCGTTTGCCCTGTCCGATATTCCGATTTCTACTTTCTCGGTTCCATTTGGTATGATTAAGTTTTGGCTGAAGATATTGGATTCAATTTTCCTTAGAGAAATCCATTTGTCCCCTCCGTTGGGGATTACGAAATGTACTCTGATATATTTATGGCTGGTTGTTGCGGTGAATTCATATTCGCGGTTCTGTACCAGCGGGAGTTCAAAAGGTGAGAAAAGCCCAATGTCCAGGTCCTCATCGAAGATTGCCGGTGTCCCGTAAGAAATTTCCCTTACTGGATCCGCACTGTCTGGAATGCATCCTGAAAATGCAAAACAAATGGTTCCAATCAAAGAGAAAAGCACTATTTTTTGAAAAATGGAGCCAGTAATTTTTTTCATTGATATAGTCCTGTCGCAAGCCTTACGGCTTGCTCTTCGAGTTTTACCTTGCCCGCCAGAGGGCTGGCATTTTTGTTATCACAAAAACCGGTAAAACTCGTATGGTTGCTTTCGCAAAAAAGTCGCAAGCCTTACGGCTTGCTCTTCAAGTTTTACTTTGCCCGCGTCGCAAGCCTTGCGGCTTGCTAACGAGTTTTCACTTGTCCGCCAAAGGGCGGCCATTTTTCACTTCGTGAAAAAACGTAAAAACTCGCATATCAAATATTAGAATGAACCAGCTACAGCAACTGCACAAGC
>DGGQ01000174.1 GCA_002392275.1 Treponema sp. UBA3870 | reverse complement strand
TTCCTTGTTATGGGCTACGGAAATTCCACCGCGGGATATGCGTTCATGATTTTGATAATGAATCTGGTCTCCACTCTGGTCCAGATATTTGAGAGCCGCATGGCAAGAAAAAGGTTCCAGTCCGTGCTTAGTCCAAGAATCCAGGCCATAAAGGAGGCAGAGAATGTCTGACGAACTTGCCGATGGAAAAATCCGTCGCACAACAGAAATAAATAAAGAGCTTCTTATAAAATTTGCCATAGCGGCCGGGACTGTCCTTGTTCTTCTGGGGCTTCTGTTTTTGTTCACATTTCTTTCCCGCAAGTCGTGGTCCGATGGAATGGCGGAGCAGGTGCGTGTGGTCCTTGCCGAAAATGATTTGGAATACAGCATTGGCGATATGGACAAGATTCACAGTGGCGTGTCCGCAAGTCTTGTGTCTTTCACACTCAACGAGCCGGAAAAACATGGGGTGGTTGTAAGGGTCTCGACACTCTACGGTCCTCTTCCTGCTGTGTTTATTTATAATGAAGAAAACAAGAGGGCAAGCTTCGTTGGTTTTGCCGATTTGAAAGGAATTGCCGAGGATATTATTGGTCCCGCGGTCAAGGGGTCACAGATTCCTTACTGGGAGGGACGGATTCCAAAAATATTGGGGGCGACCAAAAACATTCGTTCCAAGGAGGAGTCAAAGTGAACAGAAATATATTTATGTTTCTTTCGGTCGCGCTCGTTCTGCTGATTCCAGTTCCGGGCAGATTTGCATACGGGATTGTGATGCTTGTCGAATTCATTCTGCTGATGTCTCTTGGAACTTTGTCAAGGGCATTGCTTTCAAAAATCAGGATTGAGGAATTCCAGAACGCAATGGTTCCAATCATAATGGTGGCCGTGTCGATATTCTTCAAGCAGCTTCTCATAATGATAAGCCCTCTGATGGCATTCACACTTGGCTATGCGGTCTATCTTCCCGCCGTGTCAGCTTTTTTGCTCGGAACCCTTGCTGAAAAAAAATCCGCATCGCTTGTTTCCGATGTGAAAAAAAATTGCATGACAACTCTCTCGATTTCTCTTCCAATAGCGATTGTGTTTTTCCTTCGGGACCTGCTTGGCTACGGAACAATAACCCTTCCAGCGCACAACGGAATTTTTGAAATCCACATCATTCCAAAAGTCGAGGGATTCAAATTTGTGACGGTGCTTCTTGCTTCAGTCCCGGGTGCGTTCATCTCGCTTGCGGCCTGCACATTTATAATCAACAAGTTCGGACTCAGGTGGGACAGACGAAGGGACAAGGCTCTTGATGGCGCTGAAAAAAATGTTTCCGAGGAAAAGACCAGGCCGGAGACTCTGGTAGAAAATCCACAGCCGGAACCTGCGACAAAAAATGAACCCCCGCTTGAAAATGTGCATGAAGAAAAATCTTCTCACAGGAATTCGGACGAAAATCCACCGAAAGCTGATTCGGGTTCTACAGACGAACCATCGGTCCAATACATCGAGGAACATTCTTCCGACGAAGAGAAAAAGGATGATGCCCGACCCGACAAGCCTGTGCTTGAAAATCCATTCGACAAGGAGAATGTTGGTCCATTTGCTCCGTCAAAAAATTTCCCGGACGCGCCAAGTCTCTTAAATCTTCAGAAGCTATTGGAGGAAACGGATGTTGACTAATTTCCTTTACTATGTTTTCTTTAGCTCCGCAGTTTTTGTCTACGGTCTTGGACTACACAAGGCATTGATGAAAAGCAGGAAGCCAAAAAATATTTTGACAGAAATCTGCAAGTTTTCGATAACAATTTCCGTCTCCTCACTTCTGTGCTATCTTATAACCGCGCAGCTTGTGAAAATCAATTTCGGGGAGCTTGGACCGTTCATTGCAATCATCATAATCGCTTTGATAAATGTCTTCATGGAGCTTGTTGTCAGGGTATCCGAGCGGACTTCCATGATTGATTCCGCGGTCGAGCTTATGTGCGTTGTGATTGGAGTGACCGAGGCCATGTCAATCTGGGAGGCTCTTTTGAATTCTCTGTTCTGCATGGTGGCGTACTTCATCTGCATACCGTTCTTCTACAGTCTTAGAAAAAGAATTGAGATGAACGCGCCGACAAAAAATGTCCGCAATCTTTCGCTGCTTTTTGTGAGCCTTGCGGTGGTCTCGTTGATTTTGTTGTCATGGAATGTTTCATGGCTTAATCCCGGACGACTTTAGGACATTTGCCCATGGCGGTCTGCTTTCATTTGGATTTGAATTATCTGGATTACTCGGACAAGGTTGAGCTGGACAGGTTCTATCAGAACGGTCTGAAAAAACTTTTGAAGGCCCTCTATGCCTTTCCAGATTTTTTGCTTTCAATCTCTCTTCCCGGTTCGGTTCTGGAATACTACAACGAAAAATTTCCGGAGGCCATTGAGCTTTTGAAGGAGATAGTCGCGCGCTCCCAGGTTGAGTTTTTGGGTGGAGGTTTTTTTTCTCCAATCCTACCTCTGTTGCAGCCGTCGGACCGCAGCGGCCAGATTGAAAAGATGACATCCCTTTTGCGTGTCGCTATCGGTAAACGTCCCAGGGGTATATCCCTTTATGGAAGCATCTGGGATGGCTCATTGATTCAGTCCATCAAGGCATGTGGATTTGAGTACGTGTTTCTTGATGAAAGTCTTGCGCCAAATTATGGTACATCGGTTCCCCTGATTGTTTCGGACTACGGAAAAAGCGTCAAGGTTCTTTTGACAAAAAAATCTTCCGCACCAATGCCCGATGAGAATTTTGTTTCATGGAGTGGCCGTGTTCTTGATTCCTCGCAGGACTCTCTTTTGTGTGTGGAGCTTGACATGGAGCAGGCCCTGCACATTGCGGACAAAAAATTTCTTTCGGAGCTTCTTTCGTATAACGACGGCAAAGTTCTTTCAACTCCCATGCTGTATCTGAAGTCATGCTCGGCATACAGGCGCGCGTTTATTGGTTCCGGCATGAAAAAAAATCCTTCTTCCAAAAAAAATTACACGACAATCCACGACTATCTTTTCGACAATCCCGAATCAATGCATCTTTACGAGCGGATTGTCTACATTGGTATGCTGATTTCGCAGTCACATGGAAAAGACAAAATGCGGAAAAAGGCTGCGCAGGAAAAACTTTGGGAAGCGCAGTGCGGCTCCTTTTTGATTTCACCTGGGGCATCTCCAAGGGGACGGCAGACTGCCTACAAACTTTTGAACGAAGCCGAGCGTTGTCTTAGGGAGAGCGGTCAGTTTATTGAGGTGCTGACTTCCTTTGACTACAACAGCGACGGATTCAGTGAATATGTTTACCAGGCGGAGCATTTCAATGCGGTAATCTCACCGGTCGGAGGGCGTGTGTGCGATTTGAACATCCTTTCAAGCGGAGTGAACTACACCGACTCTCTTGCTTCACGCGGCAGCTTTATGGTCGAAACTCTTTCCGAAAGGGAGCCTGAAAAGATTCTCTCGTCCGAAAATGATTTGTACTGGGGCGACATTCTTTTTTCCGAAAAAAAATTTGACAGCAAGCGCAAGGACATCTTTCTTGAGTCGGAAGGAATTTTCTCCCAGCTAAAAATGCCTGTGTCGCTGCAAAAAAAGATAATAGTCTCGTCAAGCGGCCTGATGATTCAGTACATCCTAAAAAATCTTAGCCCGTTCCAGCTGAAGGCATATTTTTCTGTTTCGTTCGGACTTTCTCAGACCGATTTTCAAAAGGGTGATGTGGACCAGTTTGATTTGGAGCTGATTCAGGATGGAAACAGAATTGTTCCGCAGAAGGACAAGTGTGTTCTGAAAAAAGGCGTGTCCATGCTCCAGATTCTTGATTCGGCGGGAAAAATGACCATGCTTTTTGAACCAAACGAGGAAGCGGGGTTTGTCGCTGGAAACGAGGTCCCAAAGGATGCGGACCATTGCGGCAGAATCCAGAACATAAGATTCTACTGGCCAATTGATTTGGCATCCGGACGCGCCATGGAGAAGACTGTAAATTTCATGCTGATTCCGACAAGAAAGGGAAGGTAGCGGATACTATCTTCCGTGGAGCCTCTTGACCAGAACCTTGAACCACCATGCCCTGAATTTTTCTGCGGCCTCGTAAAAATTGTAGAGCCACGAAAGTTTAAAGTCATAGCTTCCCGGTCTGTGGATAAGTTTTCCACCGAACCCGGTCTTGAAAAGATAGAGACCGTGCATTGGATGGTTTTCGTCATCTGTTGGCGGGCATCCGTAAAAATCGTATACCGGGCAACCGTATTCTTTGGCATCGCTTATTGCTGTCCACTGAAGAAGGTACGCGGGCATAAGATTTCGCTTGACATTTCCGCTTGCGCCATAAAGATATACAGCTTCCCTTTTGCAGAACAAAGTTATAATCCCCGCAAGATAGTCATCCTCGTGTCTGGCAAGATACAGGGTCACAAGGGGAGTGCCGCCATCATCCTTTGCGCCACGTGAAAGAAGATCCATGTAGTAGGATTTTGCATGGAAACTTACGCCGTCCCTTTTGCTTGTCTGCTCGAAAAGTTCATAGAAACGGTCAAAGGCTTCCTGAAATCCTTCGTCCCCGGCCCTGAACTTTGAAACTTCCACACCCTTTTTTGATGCAAGGCGGATGTTATATCTCCACTTGCTTTTCATCTCCTGCAGAAGCTCGTCCCCGGTTTTGTCCAGAGAAAGAAGAACTGTGTCCGGCGGCTGTATGTCCACGCGGCTTTTTTTGCCCCTGCCACCGCGGCTTGATTTTACAAAAGAATTTTTTTCTTCGATGTCGGTAAAATCAACAGGCACATCGAACCTGACGAACAGCGTTCTTGGGGGAAGATATTTTTTTAGTTCCCGTGTCAAATTTTCAATTGCGCCGAAATAATCTTTTATTGCGCCGGACTCCACTTTGTCCTCTGGATTTCTTTCCGCAAATTCCGGTGCCATCGGGATGTAGGCGATGTTGAAAAATTTCACGCGGCGGATTAAAACCGTGAGCCTTTCACCGTCAGTCAAGTCCGAAGGGTAGTGCTCCAGTTTTTCAAGGGACCCGTCGCTTGATTTTTTGAAAAAGAGTCGGCTCCATCCGTGGTTGGATTTAAAATCAGCCCAGAACTCCGTCTGCAAAAAACGCTGCCCGGTCAATTAATGGACCTCCCCGTTTTTGGTGAATTTGGTTGAAATTGGTTTTCCGTTAACGACAAGATTTTTTCCAGAAATCTGCACGCTGTTTTCTACAACCTTTATCTCCACCTTGAAGAAATCGTCCGCTGTAATTTCGGATGGTTTTTCTGCGTTCGGATCTGCCCCATCAAGGACGACCTTCGTTCCGGGCAATGCGTCCGGTGCTTCAAGAGGT
>DGGQ01000115.1 GCA_002392275.1 Treponema sp. UBA3870 | reverse complement strand
TTTTGACATGGACGGCGTTCTTGCCTCTTACGACATAAACGGATACATCGGGGAAAAGCCTCCCTTCGCGCAGATTGGGGGACATTATTTTTCAACACTTTCGGCTGATTCCGTTGCGATGGAAATTTTCCGGACGCTCTACAAGGAGATTCCTGGATGTGTCATGGTCTTGACATCTGTTTCCGTGCCACGGGATTTGCGGACCGAGCAGACGCTTGACAAAATCCACTGGCTCCTTAAAGAATTTCCCGACTTTGATTTTGGGGCGCATTTTCTTTCCACGTCTACCGAAAAGCGTAACATCATCTCGAACATCCGGGGCATGGCTTTGAACAAACGCGACATACTGATTGACGACTGGAACGCAAACCTCTACGCATGGACGGCTAACGGAGGAACCGCAGTCAAGTATCTCAACGGAATCAACTCGAAAAAAAGCTGGCCCGGAGAAGTTTTGGAAAGAGATGAGGGTGCTGAAAAATGCCTTGAGAAATTCCGCAGGCTCTGGTTCAGCTTGAACATCAGCAGGTAGAGAATCCACATATAGCTGATTTTCTTTTGGGGAGCGATTAAAAAAATCTTTATGGAAATCGAAGAACTCCGCGTTAGGGCATGGAGTGGTGGAGGCGGAAGCCGACAGTGCCCAACGCAGATTTGATGCGGACGGCAGCAAATCTGCGTGGGGTACCGCGCGTTAGCAAGCCACGTAACGCCCGGCCCGCCGTTAGGCGGGAAACGCCCGCATAAAAAAAAGCCCCGGACAAAAAATCCAGGGCTTTATTATTTCAAATCAAATTGCTCAGCGGAAAATTATAATCAGAACCTGAGAGACGATTACGACAGAAATCAACGCAATCGGGTAGGTGGAAGCGTATGCTCCGGCAACCTTTTCTGTTCCGGCTGTAGAAATCAAGGTTCCGAGTGCCGGGGTTGATGTCATGCCTCCGCAGATTGAACCGAGGTTGTTCAGAAGGTTCAGCTTCAGGACGTACTTTGCGAAAATGTATCCGATAATCATCGGGAGGAGCGTCATAACGATTCCGTAGATAAAGTATACCCACTCGAAGTATTTGACGAAGCTTGCGCCACCTGCGACACCGGCTCCAATCAAGAAGAGCATGAGTCCCAGTTCACGGAAGACCTTGAGAGTTGTCTCCTTCGGCATGATTGAAATCTTTCCGATTTTTGAGAAATGTCCGGCCACCAGTGAAAGGATGAGGCATCCGCCTGTGGTTGTGAGAGAGAAGTTTCCGAACTTGAAGCATCCGAAGAACATTCCGAGCAGTGCAATCACTGAGAACGCGCAGAATCCGAACGGGTCAAGCTCCAGTTCCTTTCCTGTGAGTTTTGATGGCTTTTCGGGGTTGGATGCGGTAAGCTTTTCCCTTTCCTTTTCCATGTTGGCCTTTGCGAATTTGGGGACCAGCTGAACGAAAAGGACGACTCCGATTACTCCGAAGAGATATGCGATTCCGTGTCCGACCGCTACGATTGACTCAAGCTCCTCGGACGTTACGGTTGCCTTTGCAGCTGAGAATGCCGGGGTTGATGTGAGGGAGCCTGACAGAAGTCCGACAATCATTGCTCCGGCCTCTTCCTTTGAGCGTCCGAATGCGTTGATGTCGAGGACGATGCATCCCGCGCAGGAAAGACCGCCGATGATGATAATCAAAAGACCGAGGAGGATGTAAGACTTGAAATTCTTCCTGAGGTCGCCGAAAAAGCTCGGGCCCGCGATGAATCCGACAGACGTGACGAACAGAATAAGACCCAAAGTTTCTACTATTTTAAGTGCGTTTGTGATGTAGGACTTGTCACCGACCATGAGCTGCTTTGCGAGTCCGCCGACAATGTTTCCGCTCTTGTCCATTCCGTAGAAGAAGGCTCCGAAAAGAAGCGCGACGATGAAAACGCCTGCCGTGCCCAAAGAAACACCTTTTATGGTGATCCTACCCAACAGGTAACCCAGACCTGCAATGGCAAATACACAGAAAATCAGGAATGTGACTGCCTTGATCGAAAGAATGCCTCCGAAGAGTACCATAGTTAAAACCTCATAGCTTTGAAAATTTGGGGTATTATATAACTACGCGCGTTTTTCTTCAATATCTTATGTGCTTAAATAAATTCGGCGTGACGCTTGTTGTTCTGTACGTCATTTTTTCTCCCGTCCCATGCTTGACATTTGTGTTTGCTTGTGCTAACTTTATTCTAAAAAGTGTTAGTTATTGCTAATTATTTTGAGGAGCGCGTTTATGCCTTTGACTATGGCGGCGGTCGGGGAGAGTTTTTTAATCAAAAAAATCACAGGAAAAGAGGAGACCCGGAGGTTTCTGGAGAACCTAGGTTTTGTCGCGGGTTCCGAAGTTTCCGTTGTGTCCGAAATCTGCGGGAACGTGATTGTGCAGGTTAAGGAAAGCCGTGTCGCAATCAGCAGGGAAATGGCTCAGAAAATCATTGTATAATTTTTTTTGCCGCAAGGGTTAGCTTTTGCTAATTTCAGTCCGTGGCGATTTTTTACTTGGCTAAAAATGGCTTAAAAATAGGAGAATATAATATGACGCTTAAAGAAGTGAAGACCGGTCAGACTGTGACGGTTGAAAAACTGCTTGGGGATGGGGCCGTAAAACGCCGCATCATGGACATGGGAATTACTAAAGGCGTAGAAATCTACGTCAGAAAAGTAGCTCCTCTTGGTGACCCTGTAGAAATTACAGTACGCGGATACGAACTTTCTGTCCGCAAGGCCGATGCAGAAATGGTGGAGGTA
>DGGQ01000051.1 GCA_002392275.1 Treponema sp. UBA3870 | reverse complement strand
ATACCCTGTATGCTCATTCAGTGTTTACAATAACACCTGCACATCGTTTACAGAAAAGACCACATAAAGAAGGAGTATATAAAATGTCACAAATGAAAAAATCAAAAATCATTTTTTTCTTAATTTTACAGGCTTTATCAGTTGCCTTGCTTTTTCTTTCATGCAACAGCACGGAAACAAGCAAAAGAGCTACCGACAGACGTTTGCAGAACCTTGTTGAGGAAACCTTGGGAGACAGAAGCGGTTCGGTTGTCGTCATGAAGGCTTCGACAAAAGAGATTATCGCATCGGCCTCAAACAAGACAGATGAAAGCAATCTTTCTCCTGCGGGAAGCCTTTCTTATTTAGCAATAACGGATGCTTTGTTGAAGAATGAAAAATTCAATCGTGATGCAATTATAAATTGTAAGGGCAAAAGCGAAATAAATGGCTGCACAGTGGAATGCAATATATATACCGGTCATGGAGAGATTTCCTTGAAGGATGCGTTCGCCAAGCCATGCGATGTGTATTTTGCAGAAGCCATGCAGGAGTGTGGCTCAAAAGCACTTCTGGAATCAGCCCGGAAATTCAATTTTGAAATCACTGATGACGTGTGGCTTTCAAGACCCTATCAAGGAGCGGAAACAAGCCCAGTAAAAATGGCACTGATGATGTCCGATTTGTGCAGGGACAATTCAACGTCCGCCAAGGAATTGAAAGAACTGCTTAGATACAAGGTTACGAACGGCAGCGCCAAAAAACAGCTTGACAATAGCAAAATAAAAATAGCGGGAACGATTGCCACTTCGGATCCTTCGGACTCATCCATAAAAGGCAGATGGAATTCATGGGGAGTTTCTTATGCCCCTTACGACGCGGCATTGGTCGAACAGATTGTGGTTTCCGTTCTGATTGACGAAAACAACGAGTGGGAATGGTACGCTCCGTATGCGACGAACATAATCGTACAGGGATATTTTAACAATCAGACATACGAGGAGTCCTGCAAGGAACTTGGCTTTACACAATTTGCAAAATGAAGCCTTTGATGCCGGAAGCTGTTACAGGGCAGACCGATATGAGTTTGCGGAAGGTTTTCGTTTCCCGGAATATGTCTTGGAGATAATTTTAAAAACACATACCGAATCTGCCTGCCCGTCAGTGAACTCAAATCTTTTTCCCATTTGGTGCTCAACTATTTTTTGAAGCGCATGTTTTTTTTCGGAAGGATTTTCTATGAACTCTGCCGTTCCCTCTCCTATGACGCTTGAATAATAATATCCTGAATTGCATGGAGTTTCCGTAAATATCGGCTCGCCTTCGCTGAATGTGGTAAAGCATACTTTGTTGTTGTTTTTAAGTATGTCGATTTTTCTGCCTTCTTTTGCGGAGTGGAAATACATTGTCAGTTTTCCGTCAACCATTTCATATCCATAATTCAATGGAACGACATAAGGCGCGCTGCCGTCAATCATTGCGATGCAGACGGTCTTGCATGAATCAAGAATTTCTTTTATGCCGTCAACTGTGGTTACTTCCCTGTCCTTCCTTCTCATACCTAAATGCCTCCAATTGATTTTACCTTCATTTTATTCGGGTGAATCTTTTTTTTCAAGGCGATTTTTGTATCTCTAAAACTGGAGTTTTTTGAACTTCATATATGAGATTGAATTTTTATGATTTTTTTCAAAGACTCTTGAATTCAATTTTTAATCCCCTTATGCTTGTTTTCAGGACGTCCAAAATCAAGAAAAAGAAAGAGGCTTTTATGAACAAACAGGAATTGCACGATTTAATCACAAACAGTCAGCCGAACATCTGCCAGATTGTTGCGCAAAAAAATAATGAAACTGTTTACAGCGACACTTGGAACGGTTACAAAAAAGACGACTGCGTACATGTGATGTCCGTTACGAAAAGCGTAATGTCCATGCTTATCGGAATTGCGATAGACAAGGGGCAGATTAAAAGCGTTGATGACAAGGTTCTGGATTATTTTCCGGATTACAAAGTCAAGCGCGGCGAAAAAACAATTTACGAAATTACCATAGAGCATTTGCTTACGATGAGAGCGCCGTACAAGTGCAAGGGCGACCCGTGGACAAAAGTTTGCTCGAGCGAAGATTGGAGTTTTGCGTCGCTGGATTTTCTTGGCGGAAAAAAAGGTCTGACCGGTGAGTTCAATTATCAGACGGTGTGCCTTCATATACTTTCTGGAATTTTGTTCAGGGCAACAAATATGAGAACCGTGGATTATGCAAACGAGAATTTGTTTGGACCGCTGGGAATTAAACGGCACGAAATATTCGTAGCGAAATCTGCGGAAGAACACAGGGAATTTACAATCAGCAAACTTCCCAAGAAAAATGTCTGGTTCAGCGACCGGCAGGAATTGGGGACTCCCGGCTATGGACTTTGTTTTTCTGCGGAGGATATGGCAAAAATCGGTGCGCTTTGTCTGAACAATGGACTGCATGGCGGAAGGAGAATTATCTCTCAGGATTGGATAGAAAAAATGACAAGGGCTAGAACTGTTGAAGGAAAAAAATTCAGGGGAATGGACTACGGATATTTGTGGTGGATTATTGACCGCAGAAAAAATATATATGCCGCAATCGGAAACAGTGGGAATGTAATCTACATAAATCCTGAAAAAAATATTGTCGTTGCCGTGGCGTCATATTTCAAGCCGACCGTATTCGACCGTGTTGATTTTATCCAAAATTATATAGAAGAAAATCTCTAAAAATATGATGGGAACCAGGCGGATGGATTTATGATTTCACCTTTGTATTTCATCCTTATGTTCAATACCATTCCGCCGTCCCCTCCGCCAAGCATTGTTGAAAGATATGTTCCCTTTTTTATTTTGTCACCGGACTTAAGATTTTTGTCAATGCTCATGTTTCCGAAATATTCTATTTCCAAATCTTCTGTTTTAATGATGATAAAATATTCACATGGCGAAAAAAATAAATCGCGGCGTGCTGAAGCATGAAGATTTTCCCTCATGCCGATTTCTACAATCTCTCCGTCCAGTGCCGAGCAAACTTTTCTGATTGCGTAATATGGATAGGACACATAGTTTCTGAAATATTTTTCGCCGGTAATTGGATTTTGTGCCTCCCCGAATTTCTGCACAATCTTTATGTCGTCCGGGCTGATGCCTTCTTTTGTTGTTTCCATAATTACGGAGTGCGCGCCGCTCATTATGTTTTTTGAAATGTATTCATACAAATCTGTGCCTTGAGCATGTGCAAAAATATTTACGGATATAAAAACTATGATTGAAGTAAAAATATTTTTTTTCATTTGATATTCCTCAGTATGTATGAACTACCGTATTGTACTAAAAAGCATGAAGTCCGGCAATAGTTTTATAAAATCATAGGGGCAGCTTTTTCTCAGGAAAAAAAGTTTGCTGAAAATTGGAGACAAAGAATCTGGCGGTGGAAAAGAAAGAAATCATCATGTTGATAATGCTTGTGGAGAATTGTATTTTCTTTTGAAAACGGAGGTGCGGGCAATGTCAGAATCACAGACTGCCACTAATGACAGATTGCCAAATATTCATCCTGGCGAAATTCTGAAAGAGGAATTCCTTGTTCCTATGAATGTTTCTGCTTATCGTCTGGCAAAGGAAATAAATATTCCTCAGACCCGTATTTCCGAAATCATTCACGGAAAACGCTCTATTACTGCTGATACTGCAATCCGCTTTTCCAGATTTTTCGGAACCACGGCAGAGTTCTGGCTTAATCTTCAAAACCTTTACGATTTGGAAGAAGAAAAAAATCACGCCACGGAGTTTGAGACAATAAGAATGTACGTTTATGCTTAAGGGTGCACGGATAATTTGAAAGCGTATTCCTTGGATTTTTTATGTTTCGCTACGCCGGACAGGAGGGGCTTGGTCCTGCGGTGGGCCGCGGGACTGGAGGCGGGGGCCGGAACCCCGGATGGCCGGTTTACCAGTCGGTTTCCGCTTTACGCGGCTGTGTGTGTGGGATGCCGTCCAGAAAATTGCATTGAATTTTCCTTCTGTTTGTATTATACTGGTCAGAATGGGATTGCCCTGTGTGTGGCGGTTCCGAAAAAATGCCTATATTATAGAAGAAAGATTTTATTTTAAGAGGATGTATATGCTTACACTAAAATTTGGTGGAACATCGATGGGGTCTGCGCGCCGCATTTTGGACAGTGTTGAAATCATGCTGGGACGTGCCGCTCAGGACCGCATTTCCGTTGTGGTCAGTGCGGTTGCTGGGGTCTCAAACAAGCTTCAGGAAGCGATTGACACTTGTATTGCGGGCGGGATTGCGGATCCATACATATCCGAGCTGCGTTCAATCCATTCGGATATCTGCGCTGAAATAAAATCGACCGTGCAGGATTTTAACAGGGATGCGGTCATCGAGAAGATTGAAAAAAGGCTTTCGGAGCTTAACAGTCTTTTGACCGGAGTGAACTCTTTTGCCGAGTGCCCTGACACGGTTCACTGTAGGATTATGGGGATGGGCGAGCTTATGTGCGCGCCGATTGTCGAGGCCGTGCTTGCCGCAAAAAAACAGTCCGTCCTGCGTCTTGATTCAAGGAAATTTATTTTCACTACCGGAAACCAGAAGGAGGGCGACCCTGACTATGCCCGCTGTGCCGAAGCATTTGCTCCGTACCGTGATGGAAGCGGTGAGAACGCCAGAATTCTTCTTTTCCCCGGCTTCATCTGCTCGTGGATTTCTGGAACCGGCGCAAAACCTGTGATGGGGCTTCTCGGTCGCAATGGCTCTGATTTTTCGGCTGCCGTTGTCGGTTCTTCGCTTGGAGCAAAAAAGGTCGAGTTCTGGACCGATGTTGACGGAATCTACACTGCCGACCCGCGTGTTGTGAAGGACGCTGTTCTGGTTAAGGACATGAGCTACGAGGAGGCCATGGAGCTTTCGTTCTTTGGAAGCAAGGTTCTGCATCCGAAGACTCTCGCTCCTCTTGCGGCAAAAAATATCGAGGCGTGGAGCCTTAACTCGCACAATCCTTCCGCTCGGGGAACATGCATCGGTCGCGGTCCGTTTGAAAGTGAAAAAAAGGCTGGTCCTGTCCGTGGAATCTCCTGTCTAAAGGGCTGCTCCATGATTTCCGTGAGCGGTTCAGGCATGAAGGGGCGCAAGGGGATTGCCGCACGTATTTTTGCAGCGGTAAGCAATGCCGGAATTTCGGTTCTTTTGATTACCCAGTCGTCGTCGGAGTATACGCTTTCGTTCTGTGTGCGGAAGGCGGATTCGGCGAAGGTTCAGGATGTTCTTAAAAATGAGTTCGCGCTGGAGATTTCGGGAAAGCTGATCAACCAGATTGATGCAAGGACGGACTGCGCTATCGTTTCGATAATCGGTGACGCGATGAAGGCAAAGCGTGGTGTCGCTGGAACTTTCTTCAATTCTCTTGCGTCAAGGGACATAAACATTCTTGCAATCGCACAGGGGTCGGCGGAGCGTTCAATATCCGCTGTAATCAACGAGGCAGACGGTGACATGGCTGTGCGTGTGGTCCACCAGTTCTTCTTCAACACTGTCCAGTCAATCCAGGTGTACGCATTCGGTGCGGGAACAATCGGTGGAACCATGCTTGACCAGATTGGCGAGCAGCAGACCGCGCTTCTTGAGCAGGGAATCGACATCCGCGTTATGGCAATCGCCAACATTGACGGAATGATTTTCAATGCCGACGGAATTGATTTGAAGGATTGGCGCGAACAGGTCAAGGCGAACGGGGAAAAGACCAACCTTGACAAGATTCTTGATTTCGTGAAGGAAACCAAGCCGCTAAACCCGATTTTCGTTGACTGCACCGCAAGCTATGATCTTCCAGAACGCTATATCGACATCCTTAAAACCGGAATGAACATCGCGACACCGAACAAGCGCGCAAACTCCATGGACATGGATTTCTACCACAAGCTCCGCGA
>DGGQ01000194.1 GCA_002392275.1 Treponema sp. UBA3870 | reverse complement strand
CTGTGTGATTCCATAACGGTCGCGCAGGCGTATAAAAACAAGACCGCCCAAGTCACGTGTGCGGCTGACCCAACCATTTAATACAACTTTCTTGCCGACATCAGCTTTCGTAAGCTCACCGCAAGTTACTGTTCTCTTTGAGTTTTCCATAATGCCAGTATTTTATTCCAAAGCAAAGATTTACTCAATGGCATGGATTTGGCTGGACAAAAAAAAGACCGCCCGGATTGGACGGCCATAGATTTGCCTTGAAAAAATCACACCTTGAATCCTGTAATCATCGAGATAACCTTGTCCGCGGCTTCCTGATTTTTTTCCGTGGCCTCAAGTGTTGCCTTTGAAGCGTCCTTCATTTCGCTGATTGCAAATGAAATCTGCTCGGAGCGTTCCATTGTTTCCTTTGAGACTTTCTGGAGCAAATCAATTTTGTTGAAAAGAGTTTGACTCTCGTTTTCCATCTGGTTTGATGCGCCGGTGATTGCGCCAGCTGCGTTGTTCAGTGTCTTTACCATTGTCAGGATGTTCTGAACCGCCTGGTCCTCTTTGTTCATCCCGTTCTGGACTTCCTTCATCTGGCTGTCCATTGAGGCAATCCGTGAGCCGACGCTTTGAAACGATTTTGTCGAGGTCTGGGACGAATCAACAATCTGGCTGATTGATGCTGTGACTGTCGCAAGAACTTTTTTGATTTCCCTGGACTGCTTTGAAGAGGTCTCCGCAAGTATTCTGATTTCATCCGCAACAACACCGAATCCTTTGCCTGCCTCTCCAGCATGTGCCGCCTCGATTGCCGCGTTCATTGCAAGAAGGTTTGTCTGCCGTGCAATATCCGCGATGGCCTGGTTCGCAAGCGTAAGGTTCTTTGATTCGTCGGCGATTGTCAGAACCTGTGAGTCAACGGTCGCCTGGTTTTTTACACCAAGTTCGGACTCGTTAACAAGCTCGTCAAATTCGCGTGTGATGTACTGGACATTCATGTTCACCGATTTGATTGTGTCGGAGATTTCATTTACGGCTGTAGAAGATTTTTCGATGGCTCCGTTCTGTTCGGAAATCTTGTCGCGCAGGTGCTGAATCTCTTTTTCAACAATGCGCACGCTTTCTGAAATCTGCTCAATGTCTGCGGACTGTTCGCTGATTCCGCTTCCGATTGAGTCAACCTTTATAACAGCGTCATCAATCTGGCGGATGTGGTCGTTCATTTTTTCCTTCGTGCGGGAGCTTGTCTTCGTGAGCACGTCGGTTTCGTTTTGCAGATTTGAGATAAGAGTGTTGAGGCGTTCGATTACGCTGTTGCAGTTCCGCGAAAGATTTTCTAGCTCCAGTCCACCGGTCTCGGGAATTCTTGCGGTCAAATCGGCCTCTCCCTTTGAAATCTCCGCCATGGCCTTGGAGGTTTTTTCGAGCGAGCCAAAGATTATGCGAATCAGCAGAAGGATTATGACAGCACCTATGCAGAGTATGCCCAGAGCGATTATAGCGATTTTTATGATTTCGCCGCGCATGTTTTCAACAAAGTCGCCCACGTCAAAATCGCATCCGACCATGCCGACCACATGTCCCGCAGAATTCCTGATGCCCTGGTACGTGCTGATTGTCCATCCCCAGTCGTCCTGCCTTTCAATGCCTGAGTGGGTCTGGGTTCCTTCCGTCATGGCGATTATTGGTCCTTTGCCCCAGGAGTCGATGTTCTCTTCGTCGCCCATTGCTGAAAAGTTTTCCTCGTCATCCGGTTCGCAGCTTCCGTCCACAATATACAAATATTTGTTTCCGATTTTTGACATCGTGTATAGATACTGGCAGTCAATCTTTGACTTCAGGTCCAGCATCCACAGGCGAAGCTCATCGTAGTACGGGTCGCTTTCATCCAGCGATTTTGAGAGAGCCTCGTATCTGTCTCCGTCTATGTGTTCAACAACACTTGAAACAATCGGTGCGCCCTGTCCAGCCGCAAATGTTTCCGCCGTCCTGTTGATTTTCTGCACGGAAAGAATGGTGACAGACGCAAGGGCAAAAATAACATAAGCGCTGAAAATGATAACTATTCTGCTTTTTAATGACCTGAGCATTTAGTCCCCTTAGTTCTTTTTACCGAAGTTCAAGAGACCTCCCAGGGTGTTCAAAGCGTCCTGAGTCTCCGAATCAATCCCAAGACTTCCACCAAGATTTTCGGCGGCAGAGGAGAGTGTGTCGGTAATGCCGGTAACTATGTCGCTGTTTTTTACGCCCTCAGTGATGGACTCGGTGATTGATGAAACCGTTTCCTTGGCTGATTCGCCCGCGGTGCTTTTGATTGAATCTATTGCGTCGGTGTAGGTGTCGGGATTTGTAATCTTGTCCACCGTAGATGTGATTGCGTCGGAAATTGTGTTGATTGTGCTAGAGTCCTTGAGCGAGTCGATTGCTCCGTTCAGCAGGTCGAGAGTTCCTGTTGTGGCGTCCCCGATTTTTGTGCCGATGTCGTTTACAAAAGCGTCAAACTCATCCGTCTGCGTTGTTGTCGGTGTCGTTGGTGTCAGATTTGTGTAGCTTTCTGATGGAGTCTCGACTTCGATTTTTCCTGTCACAATTTTAGAGCTGTCAAGAGTTGAGTCATTTTCCACAAGCTTTTCTGCTTTCTTTGAACATGATACGGCAAAAATTGAAGCTGCCAGAATCGGAAATATGATTTTTGAGGATTTTCTAATTTTCACAATAGACCTCCAGAGTAAAAAACTTGATAAAATCTCTCAATTTTAAAGAAAATAACTTTAAAATAGAATACTGTCAATTAGTCTATTATTTGAAGTATCTAGCGGTGAGAGCATCGGCAAGGTACTGGGCTTTGCGGAATGTCTGTAGAATCAGTGGAACAAAAAGCGGCAGCAGGATTTTTATTTTGCCAAGCCCCTTTGCTTTTCCGAATGCTCCACGGACCAGCTGTGTCTTGATGATTCCGGAAAGCTCGTCCAGAAGAAGCGGTATGAACCTGAACATGATTCCCACCGTCAGAACAAAATATCTGACAGGGATTTTTATCAGTGCGAGAGGTGTGAGCAGCGCGGAAAGTCCATCCAGAATCTGTCGTTCGTCGGTCGTGTAGATGAAGCACCCCAAAGTGATTATGACTGTCGGAACCCTGACCAGAGTTCTTGCAATCACATCGATTTTTGATTTTGTTATTATGAGCCAGTTCCATCTATATAATATGTCCGTCGTGTCGGATGATGTCGAGAAAAACAGAAACTGAATCAGCGCGAAAATCAGAAAGACCGGCAGAAGTTTTAGATATGCGTGTAACGGTTTTTTCAGGGGATAGCGTGCGAGCAGCGCGTAGACTATCGAAAGACAGAGCGTCGCCAACGAAACTAGGTTGTTGCCTGAAACAAGTGCGCTTATAAAAATCAACAGGAAGAGAGCGAACTTTATTGGTGCGGGAAGCGAATTGATTGGTGAGGCCGGAATTTTTGGTGGCGCAATCAATGCGTTGCCGACATTTTGAAGTGTCTTCAGTATGCCGGAGTTTTTCATCACGGAGATTTCCTTTAGCCCCGATGATTCCGCTTCCGTTTTTGATTCTGGCTCCATATTTTCTTCGGTGGATTTTTTTTCGCCCGTGGCCGTAAGGTTTTCCCATGTTATGCGCGAGTCGGCGAAACTAGCTTCCTCCATTCTGTGTGTGCTGAAAAGGACAGTCTTCCCGGAGGCTGCAAGTTTTTTTAGGCTCTCCAGAACCGTTATTCTTGAGAGAGGGTCCAGCGCGGAGGTTGGCTCGTCGAAAATCATTATGTCCGCATCCAGCGCGATTATTCCGGCTATGGAAAGTTTCCGTTTTTCTCCGCCCGAAAGTTTGAAAGTTCCCCTGTCGCCGAAATCCTTGTACGGAAGCCCCGCAAGTTCCATTGATTTTTTGACACGCTCCAGAAGTTCCTTTCCCTCAAGCCCACGGTTTTTTGGACCAAAGGCCACATCGTCTGCGGCGTATGGAGCAAAAAGGGATGCCTCGCTTTCCTGTAGCGCAAGAATCGGTGTATTAATAGAAAAGATTTTCCCGGAATCAGCCTGACGAAGACCCGCCAGACATTCAAACAGTGTTGATTTTCCGCATCCGCTTGGACCTGTCAATGCCGTTAGAGTTCCTTTTTTGAGCGTAAAAGAGATGTCGTTAAAAACATTGAAGCCCGGATAGCTGAAGCTCAGGTTCTCCACCCGGAGTGCCGTTTCATTTTTGTCTTTGCATGATTTTTCAAGACTGTTCGCAAGCAAAACGGATTCGTCGCCAAAAATCGAGAGGCAGAGCTTTCCGTTCGCCATAAAATCCTCTCGTCCACCGTCGAAAATGATTTTGCCCCTTTCCATCACGATTATGCGCTTCGCCATCAAAGCCTCGTCCTGGTCATGGGTTATGTGGATTACCGTGTGCCCCTGTGAATGCCATCTGTTGACAAGCTGGAGAAGTTCTGTCCTTGCCGCCGGATCAAGCATTGCGGTCACTTCATCAAGAATCAGAAGGTCGGGAAAAAGGGCGAGTATTCCGCTGAACGCAAGACGCTGGGTCTGTCCAAGTGAAAGCTCAAATGTTCTTGAGTCGCAACGGTCCGCAAGTCCAACCACCGAAAGGCACTCCATTGTCCTTAGCTCGATTTCGCCCTTGTCCATGTCCAGATTTTGTGGTCCAAAAGCGGTGTCTCGCTCGACAATTCCCGCGACAATCTGCTCCTTTGGCTGCTGGAAAACTATGCCCGGAAGAACATCGTCCCTAAGCTCCACCGACCCGGAATCTGGTTTGAAAAATCCTGCAATCATGCGTCCGAGAGTGCTTTTCCCGGAACCGTTCGTACCAAGGATGGCAATGTATTCAGCGTCCTTGACCGACAGGGAAATATTGTCCAGAGCCTTTGCGGGGCCGACGTTGGAGTTTTGAGGATACGAGTAGTCTGCGTTGGCGATTTTTACCAATTCATCATCTGATTCGAGCATACGGTGAACAATTCTACAACATTTTTTATCTGGTGAAAAGTGAGGTAAACTGCCGGAGCCATGGGGTGAACTTCGGAACCTTGAAATTTTAGAGGAGCATTGATAAAATCGCGGTATGGTTATAGCTTCGATTGATTTAAAAGACGGACATGTTGTCCAGTTGAAGAACGGCAGGGATTTGGTTTTGCAGCGCGATGATGCCGAGTCTCTCATTGCAGATTTTGACAAGTACGGCGAGGTTGCGATAATCGACCTTGATGCTGCCATGGGAAATGTTGATGAAAAGGGTAACACGGCGAACACAGCTCTTCTGAAATCCCTTTTGCGCAAGGGAAACGTCCGTGTTGGTGGTGGAATCCGTACCGTAAAGCAGGCCAGGAAACTTATTTCGCTCGGGGCTGAAAAAGTTATAATCGGTTCGGCGGCATGGAACAGGGACAGAAAATCTGATTCGGACCCGATTTTGAATTCCGCATTTCTGGAAGAACTTGTGCAGGCAATCGGAAAGCAGCGTGTGATTGTTTCGGTGGATGCAATCAATGGGAAAATTGCTCTGAAGGGATGGACCGAGACCGCAAACATTTCTCTGATTGAGGGTGCTGTCGCCGCAGAAAAATATGCGTCCGAGCTTTTGTTCACATGCGTCGAAAAGGAAGGCTGTATGCAGGGAACCGACATGGGCATGGTCAGGGGGCTTAGGTCTTCCGTGAAGTGCCGTGTGGTTGCCGCCGGTGGAGTCAATTCGCTTGAGCAGATTGTGGAGCTTGAAAAAACTGGATGCGATGTCCAGCTTGGAATGGCTCTCTATACTGGAAAAGTAAGCCTGAAAGATTCGTTTATCGGCTGTCTTGATTTTGAGAAAACCAATGGACTCATTCCTGTCATTGCCCAGAGTGTGAATGGCGAAGTCCTTATGATGGGATACTCGAACCGGGAGGCATTTGAAACAACTTTCGACACAGGGCATCTCACATTTTTCAGCCGCACAAGAAACAAACTTTGGACCAAGGGCGAGACAAGCGGGCACTTCCTTGATGTAAAAAAGCTCCGTGTTGATTGCGACCGCGACACAGTTCTTGCGACCGTTGTTCCAAATGGAGGAGCCTGCCACACTGGAAGCTGGACATGTTTTGGCGCGGATCCGGATGCCCCAAGCACACTTGAAAGACTTTACGAAACAATCTCACAGCGTTTTGCAAATCCACGGCCGGGAAGCTATACCGCAACCCTGAACGACGGGCGTGTTCGTGAAAAAGTCATGGAGGAAGCCGAGGAACTCACCGAAGCAGAAGGAAAGGACGAAGTGACCTGGGAAGCTGCGGACCTTCTTTATTTTGTCTCCGTCCTCATGTACAAGGAGGGAGTCAGCTGGAAGGATGTGCTTGACGAACTTGACAAACGCCACAAGGAAAAATAGAAGCAGGCTCTAAAAACGGTGGACCCAAAATCTGCCGTTTAGAGAATACCCATCAGGCGGCATGCGGTGTTGTAGAACTGTGCGTTGGGAATCTGGAATTCGTATTTGACCGGGTAAGAATCCCGCGTGGTCGAAAGCTCGAATTTTATGTTTCCGCCCAAAATCAATGCCGAGTGCAGCTTGCTTGAAAATGTTGTGCCGAATGGAATCCTGTCCGACGTGTTTTTTGCCGTGAAAGAAAAAGTTCCACCATTTGAGTCGCTTATTTTGATTGTGTATTTGATTGGTGTCTTTGTGCTTCCTGATACCGGCTCCGATTTTTCACCCTCATAAATCATCAGGCTGATATTGTTTTTCGCGCTGATTATAAAACGTGGCTCAAATGTTGCTGCCGTAAATGAAATGTCGGAATAGGTCCCTGAAAGTTTTTCCGAAGTCGTGATGTAGGTTTTTGTGGTGGGATTTCCGTTCTGGTCTTTGAAGTTTTCTATCTTCCATATACCGGTGTAGTCTGTCATGGCCTTCTGGTATTCCTCAACCTTCTGCTCCTGTTTTTCCTTCTCCAGTTCCGCCTCATCCTTCAGTATGCTGTCATAGTAGTCCCGGTACTGCTCAAGTTTGTTTGATGTAGGAAAAAGGTCCATGAACACAGTGATGTATGATTTTGTAAGCTCGTGCTCCTTGATTGTGTAGTTGTATTCGATTTTTCCACGCAATTTGCTTTCGGTTATTGTCGTTGATTTCAGATTCTCGTTTTCCCGGATGAGCCTTTCGTTTTCAGCCTGCAATCTTCCAATCTCCGTCGCCGCATTGATTTGGACAAAATCTCCCTGCCTGTTTTTTTTGCATGACAGCATTGTCGTGGCGATAAAAATCGAGAGCGCGATGGCATGTGCGGTGTAAATATTTTTTTTCATTTTGATACAACCTCTTTTGGAGCGCCAGTATATCATTAGATAAAAAAAAGGAACAGGGGGATTTTTTCTATTGACTAGCCCCCCTTGTTTTGATAGACTAGAAAGCACTTTGGGACATTAGCTCAGTTGGTTAGAGCAGGGGACTCATAATCCCTTGGTCCTAGGTTCAAGTCCTAGATGTCCCAGCATTTTCGTAACGAAG
>DGGQ01000103.1 GCA_002392275.1 Treponema sp. UBA3870 | reverse complement strand
AACACGTGGAGCTTGTTGTCGCCTTTGTTCAGGGACTGGTTGTTTGCCTTTTTTGAAACGGATGCGGCGGCGTAGCTCATTGTGCGGACCTGCTTTTTTTCGCGGTTTACAGTGCCAAGATATGTGTAGGTCGCTGTGAACGGAACCTTGTACGGGGTCTGTATGCCAAAATTGAGTCTAAGATCGTGCGCCTCGTGTCCCTCCGCGGTCCATGTGTCGCCGGGCTTAATTGGATGGTCCGGGAAGATTGGAACGTCTCGGACTGTTGGCATGAAATACTGGTCGTCGATTGTGTAAACGCCCTTCTTTGAGCGGTCAAAAATGCTCAGGTATTCCTCGCCCCAGCTGAATGTTCCCCTGTCGATTGCGGACTGGGAGCTTTCCGTGGTCATAAATGTTGATTTGTGTGTCGCGCTTCCATCTTCATTGATCGATAGAACCTGTGTGGAGATTCTGTTGATTATTTCGGCGGAGTGGTGCAGGCGCATGTTGACGTAGACATCCTCGTTGACGGTAGAGAGAATCCTGTAGGAGTCGCCCTCCTGATATTTGAATGTGAATTCCACAGCACCGCCGTTTGTGTCGTATGTTTCAGCGGATGCCGAAAGCGGAAGCAAAATGGAGAGACCTAAAAAAAGTGACCGCAGTATAGAAATTTTTTTCAAAGCAAAATACCTCCGTTCTTTATCGGCCAAAAGTTCTATTTTATAAACAAGGGTCGGTGGATTGCGTTACGGATGAAATTTTGGTTTCTGTATAAAAAAAGGACCGCCAGAACGACGGCCCTATTGTTCAATTTTTTTAGGCAAGTTTGAAAACTTTAGTCATTGAAAAGCGCGGTTGAAAGATAGCGGTCTCCAGAATCGGGGAGCAGGACAACAATGTTCTTGCCCTCGAACTCCGGTCTCTTTGCGACTTCTATTGCTGCCCATAGAGCGGCTCCCGAAGAGATGCCGGTGAGGAATCCCTCGGTCTTTCCAAGGTCCTTTCCTGTCTTGAAGCAAACCTCGTTGTCAACCGTGATGATTTCGTCGTAGACCTTTGTGTCAAGTGTTGCAGGAACAAAGCCTGCTCCTATGCCCTGGATTTTATGCGCTCCCGCTGTTCCCTTTGAAAGAACTGGGGATGTCTCCGGCTCCACCGCAAACACTTTTACGTTCGGGTTCTTTGATTTGAGGAATTTTCCAACGCCGGTCAATGTTCCGCCTGTACCGACTCCTGCAACGAATGCGTCAACCTTTCCGTCTGTGTCGTCCCAGATCTCGGGGCCTGTTGTTTCTGTGTGGGTCTTTGGGTTCACCGGATTGTCGAACTGTCCTGGAATGAAGCTGTTCGGTATTTCCTTGGCAAGTTCGGACGCTTTTTCGATGGCTCCCTTCATGCCTTTTGTTCCCTCTGTCAGGACAACCTCCGCTCCGTAGGCCTTCAAAAGATTGCGGCGTTCAACGGACATGGTTTCGGGCATGGTGAGGATGATTTTGAGCCCATAGCTTGCGGCCACTGATGCCAACCCAATTCCAGTGTTCCCGGATGTCGGCTCTATGATTGTGGAGTCGCTTTTGAGTTTTCCGGATGCAAGCGCTTCATCTATCATTGCCTTGGCGATTCTGTCTTTGACGCTTCCCGCCGGGTTGAAGTATTCGAGCTTGGCCAGAATGTGTGCCTTCAGTCCAAGTTTTTTTTCAAGATTTGAAAGTTCCAGAAGCGGTGTGTGTCCCACCAGGTCGGTTATCTTTTTTGCAATCCTGCCCATAGCAAGTCCTCCATTTTTTTTAGCTTTCTGCCTATTGATTTGATATGTTATTAGGTTATCGCATAAGTGTGGATTTGTCAATGGAAGTTTTGTCGCAATCTAAAGGGCTTCGGCATGAAGACCATAGATAAAATGCAACACATGAGCGGGTCCCAGTTGACGCGTCCCCCTCCTGTGTTGCATATAAGTCCATTGTTTTTGTCATGCCGAAGCCCTTTCATTTTTAAGGAAATAGTTGCTGTTCATGCAGAGAATGGTTCTTTATGGAAATGTGTTGGTCATTTATGCAAATCCATTCCATCAAAAATATGATTGGTGGCTTTTCTATTAAATTTCACTTAAAAATATTCCGTAATTAAAAGGAGGGGAGTAGGGAAACTTTGATAGACAATTTGACATGTGGAGTGTATAATTAGTATATGGCAGACTTGCTTAATGATTCCCAGTTCGATAAATTTCGTAAACTGATTTATGATTCATCTGGAATAACGTTCTCGGAAAACAACCGCTCCATTCTGGACAGCCGTCTCAAGGACCGTCTTAGGGATGGAAAATTTGGTGGCGTGGATGAGTATTACAATCTTGTCATCGAGGACCAGAGTGAATTCAAGGCATTCCTGGACAGCGTTACAACCAACCTGACCCGGTTTTTTAGGAACCAGCCACATTTTGATGCCCTGCTCAACTATGTTATTCCACATGTCATGGAGCACAAAAAAAAGACTGGCGAAACGAAAATCCGCATCTGGAGCGCGGGGTGTTCGACCGGTGAGGAGCCTTACACGATTGCCATGCTTTTGAAGGACAAGCTCCCGGCCCCTTACACCTTTGACATAATGGCTTCCGATATTTCGCTCAAGTCTTTGATGGTTGGGCAGCAGGGGTTCTATCCAGATTCAAGGATGTCCGGTGTTCCCGAGGCCTATCTGGGCAAATTTTTTACCAGAACGGAGAAGGGGTACCAGGCCAAGCCGGATCTTATGAAGACAATCCACTTTGACTATCACAATCTGCGCAACGAGAGCGGGGTGAGCAATCTGGACATAGTTTTCTGTCGCAATGTTCTGATTTATTTTGACGAGGCGGCTCAGAAGGCAACCATAGACAGGTTCTACAGGTCCATGGCAAGGCACTCGTATCTGTTTATTGGACATTCGGAGAGTCTGTTCGGGATGGAAACAAAGTTCCAGTTCCTTAAGACGGACTGGGCATGCCTTTACCAGAAAAACGAGGACTAGGGGGAGCCGTTTTGGTTTTTCCGCTTTGTGCTGATATTGCTGGTTGATTTAAAATTTTTGATTTTGATTGCAAAATGGCTCTTGGAGGGAAAGGATTTATGGACGACATATCAGTTTTGGTTTGCGATGACTCTGCGCTGATGCGGAACCTTATTTCGCGGATTGTGAACGGCACCGAAGGGATGAGCACAGTCGGAACCGCGATGAATGGAAAATTCTGTCTCCAGAAGATTCCGACACTGAAGCCCGATGTGATTCTTCTTGACATAGAGATGCCCGAGATGAACGGCATTCAGTTTTTGGAGGAAAGGAAGCTGCAGGGGATAGACATTCCCGTTATTGTGCTTTCCTCAATAGCAGTAAAGGGCGCGTCCGTCACCATGAAATGTCTGGAGCTTGGGGCGAGCGATTTTATCACCAAGCCGAACGGGGCCATATCGACAAACATTGCGACCGTTGCCAACAAGATTATTGAAAACATTGCGTCCTACGGTGGCCGCTATGCAAGACGGAAGGGGAAGGATGTAGGTCAGTTCGACTTTTTCATGCACCAGGCAAAGATGAAGGAGGCGGAGGCTGCGTCCAAGGCTGAGGGGATTGAGGACAAGGTTAAGCCACTTTCTTCAATGTCATCAAGTTCCGCAGGAGATGTTTCCTCTTTCAGACCGTCGCTGTGGAAGCCCTCAAAACCGAAGGAGCCGGTTGTAATCACTCCTCTGAGGAATCCGGGCCGTGTTGATGTTGTGGCGATTGGTATTTCGACCGGTGGACCGAATGCTTTGCGCGAAATGTTTGCGAAGATTCCAGAAAAATTTCCAAAACCGATTCTTGTTGTCCAGCACATGCCGGCAGGGTTCACAAAGGAATTTGCGGCGAGCCTTGACAGAATTTGTCCGCTCAGTGTGAAGGAGGCGGAGGATGGGGACCTGATTCACCCGGGACAAATCTATGTTGCGCCCGGAGACTACCATATTGTTGTTGAAAAATCTTCGCTGTGCAATGTAATCAGGCTGGAGCAGAGTGCGCTTCGAAATGGACACAGGCCTTCCGCCGATGTGCTTTTTGAGTCGGTCGCAAAAATCTACCAGAACCGTGCGCTTGGGGTGATTATGACCGGAATGGGCCGCGATGGTGCCGCCCAACTTGCCGAGATGCGTAAACAGGGGGCGTGGACTCTTGGTCAGGATGAAAAATCCTGCATAGTCTACGGAATGCCGAAGGTTGCATACGAGATGGGCGGAGTGCAGAAGCAGGTCTCTCTTGATGACATGGCTGCGGAGATTGTCAGGGTCGTCGAGAATTCTTAAGGCCGA
>DGGQ01000178.1 GCA_002392275.1 Treponema sp. UBA3870 | reverse complement strand
ACACATGTCATTGCCTCAAGTTTTTCAAGCGTGATGCTGTGCTGCTTTACCGCGTTAATCATTCCCTCGTCTTCGCTGACTGGGATAAACGCACCGCTAAGGCCTCCGACGTTCGTGCTTGCCATTACGCCGCCTTTTTTCACCATGTCCGTAAGCATCGCAAGGGCAGCCGTTGTTCCCGGAGCACCCGCACCTTCAAGACCGATTTCCTCAAGGATGCGCGCAACAGAATCTCCGACGGCAGGGGTTGGGGCAAGAGACAAATCAAGAATACCGAAATCAACACCAAGACGTTTGGCGGCCTCTGTTCCCACAAGCTGACCCATGCGCGTAATCTTGAAGGCCATCTTCTTGATTCCGTCCGCAAGCTCATTGATTGGGCGGCCCTTGTATTCACGAGCAGCTGCAAGTATAACTCCAGGACCTGACACACCGACATTCAAAACGGCATCCCCTTCCCCCGGACCATGGAATGCGCCGGCCATAAACGGATTGTCCTCCGGGGCATTTGTGAACACTACAAGTTTTGCGCATCCGTTCACAGGCTTGTCACGGGAAACTTCGGCGGTCCTCTTTATGATTTCGCCCATGAGCTTTACCGCGTCCATATTGATTCCGTTTTTGGTAGTTCCGACATTCACCGATGAACACACGCGTTCGGTTGCGTTGAGAGCTTCGGGTATTGATTCAATCAAAGTTCTGTCGCCGGGGGTGATTCCCTTTTGAACGAGGGCAGAAAAACCACCGACAAAATCAACACCAAGTTCTTTCGCAGCCTTGTCCAGAACCACGGCCCACTCGACATAAGATTTTTCGCCGCTTGGTTCCGCGACCATTGAAATTGGCGTGACCGAGATTCTTTTGTTTATAATCGGGACTCCAAACTCCTTTTCAATATCCTGACCAACCCGCACAAGATTGCTCGCGTAACGCATGATTTTATCGTAGACTTTCTGACGGCTCTTTTTTCCGTCCTCACATGCGCAGTCCCTCAATGAAATGCCCATGGTGATTGCACGCACGTCTAGCTTGTGGCGCATAAACATATTTACAGTCTCTTCAATTTCAACAGGTGAAAAAATCATGTGTTCCCTCGCATAAAAATAGTCTCCCAAGTTTATACCATTGTACGAAAGTTTTCAATTGGAATATATTTATGGCCACGGAAATCAATCTTTTACAGCATTAAGAAGAATCATCAGGCTTCAAGATAAAATATGTTTTTACAATTTTTTCAAAAGTGATTGTGAAAGACAAGTGCCAAAAACAAGAGATGGAAAGTCCAAAAAGGTTTGAGCAGGCACTGCAATGGAGGCAGGGTTCGTGGCAAAGAAGCGTTTGTGCGGTGCGACCACAGGGAGTCAGATACCTATTTCCGCACACCATGCTGATTCACGCGGTTCCTGTCGGGAATGGAAGTGCTTGTTCGTTTAGAATGTGCCTTTCCAAGTTAATTTTTGATTTGCACTTGTCTTCCACAAGATTCCGTTGCCTTCTTCCAAAAACTTAGATTTGTTGGTATAATCAAAAGGATAAAATGTTGTACGTTAGAAAAGCGGAAAAATGTCCAGAAAAACTCGTCAAAAACGGAAAGTGCGTGTTCGGAGGCTACGACGGCCATCCCGAGCGGCTCGACATCCGGGGGCTTTCACGTGTGTTTCTGGATTTGCCAATACCAAAATTTTTGACCAACCTCCACATAAACAGCCGGCTCACTTTTTTCTTTTCAATCGGCGAGTACATCGGGTCCATCGACTTTTTTGACGCAAAGATTTTTGGTCTTGTGCAGGTGGTTTTCTGGAGTACGGTGACAAAGCAAAGACTTTCATACCGCTCGGTAATGGGTCCAAGGCGCAGGCTGGTTCCGCACAGTCTGGTCAAGGCGGCGACATCGAGCTACAAAAAATCAAGGTATGTCAGAATAAGCTGGGACAGGACTCTTTCAAAACTTTCCGCAATCTTCCATCTAAAGGGCGATTCGGTCCGTCCATCAGCCGAGGGTGCAATCAAGGCGGTTCTCCAGGAGATTTCGGATGAAGAGGTGACATTGGTTCTTCCCGCTCCCACACTCAGAAGAGGGTCCGCCCGCTACAACACGGTGCTTCCAATCCACGGGGCGATAAGTCTGGTGGAATCGAACCACGAAAAAAAACTCATGGACGATGCAGACGGTATTGCTTTTCTTGACATGAACCGCACGTACATGAAATTTATCAACAGAACAGAATTTCTTACCGGACTTGGATTCATTGATGAAAAAAGGGTCGCGTTCAGGATTGAATCCGGCTCCCAGGATGCTGTGGACCCCGACAAGTACAACGGGAACGTATTTTTCTATGACGGCAAAAAAAACTTGCTCCCGCCTGTTGTTATTACCCATACCTATGGTATAATGAAGACTTGGAACATCCAGGATACGGAGAACATGATAGATTTGACATTCTCGCCGATTTCAGACCACAGGAGCTACATAAACACAGGTGCGTTCAAGATGGACTACCACACGATTTATGGCACTTTCAGCGGTGTTCTGATGACCGGGGACGGTGAAAAAATCAACATAAATTCCATACCTGGACTGGCAAAGACAAAACTTATCAGGATTTAAAATACCATCCATCAAGGAGATTTTATATGGCTGACGAAACAAACAAAGGTACGACCAGAGCTTTTGAGCCGGGGACTTTTGAGAGGACCAGAAAAAACATTGGTCCGCTTGACGAAACGGAAAGAATGCAGATGGCGCAAAAGATTGGTGGCGAAGTGCTTCCAGAAAAATCGATGCCGGTGGATCCCGCAAAGATGCCGAAAAAACGGAACGCCACTGTGATTGCAAGACCAACCGGACGCTCCTCATCTGATGTTTCAGCAAGAAGCGGCTCCCTTTCAGCAACATCGGGGGTTGGCGGTGGTGCGAAAAAATCATCGGCGAGCAGCGAAATAATGAAAAAGACCGACGATGACCTGCCAGCGACAACAGCGAAGGACCTCAAGCTGATGAACAAGCTGATGATGGACGAGGAATACCAAATCAAGGCGGACCGTGGAATACTGAATTTCTTCTACAATCTTTCATCAAAGAACAAGGAAAAAATCACCAAGGACTACGGAAGCTACAAAGTCAAAAAACAGGTGGAGCATTTACAGGTCTTCATCACCACAATCAAGACTTTCATCCAGCTTTCCCCGGACACATACAAGGCAAACATTGCTACAGAATCGGACCTGAAATTCAAGTTCCTGCGCACGGTCGGCAAATGGAACCTAAAGACGATACGTCCTCTCGCGGTGGAGCTGGAGCAAATGTCCGACGTTTTGACAGTCCCGATGATGATTCCCTACGTCAAGGCCATGTACCACGAAATAATCACCGTGTACTATATTGGCGAGCAGCAGATTCCGGCACTGATTAAGGAAATCTACGCGGATTTGAGTCAGTTCCCGAATCTGGACAAAAACTATCTCCAGTCACTCGCAAAGGAGGGAATCACCGAATGGCTCTATGTCCACAGCCAGATTCTAAAGGGACTCTACCCTCTTCTGATGCGCATGTGCAGCCAGGTCTATGTCGAGTTCCCGGAATTCTTCACAAAGCAGATTGCGCAGATTCTCCAGTTCGTTGGTCTTTCAAAATTTGACCTTCTCCTTCCCGAAAAGAAAAAGAAGTCCGAGGAGGAAATCAAAAAGGAAGAGGAGGAGGCCCGCAAAAAGGCTGAGGAAAGAAGGCACGTTCCAGGCAAAAAGGACGAGCTTGTAAACATGGGTCTGAAACTTCTGGAGCAGCTTTTCCCGGACGCAGGTTTCAGCAATCTGGAGAGCCACCCGGACATGTTCCCTTATTTCCAGCCAATCTACAAATTCAACGACGGATTCAACATGCTCAGTCCGACAAACGGTTTGCAGGTGACAATCGTGTTGATGAAGATTCTGGACGATCTTTTCCATGGATGCCGCAACGTGAACTTCAACATCAAGGCTGACGAAAAACTTGGCGCTCTGGACGACAATCTTGGAGACGTGATTTCGGACTGGGGTTCATACATCGACGACCTGTTCTACAAAAAGCTGGGCGACTATCTGAGAAACTTTATGAACTCATTCTACTCACAGAGCGACTATCCGTCCACAAACTACGGAAAGGAGAACATAAACAACATTCTTTGGCGCGAAAAACTTTATTTCCTGCCGAACCTAAAATTCTCCGCGCCAACTTTGAATAAGCCGCGCAACGACAGCAAGTACAAGCCGCTCTACGCACGCACGGACTATATCAGGACGGTGTTCACGGTTCTTGGCCGCCGCATTGATGAAAACTCAGCAGCAAAGAAGCCTGTCCTTGGCATACTGAATCCATGGGACCGCTATGACTTTGACATTCCGAACATTGTCTCCAAACGTCTGGATGTTCTGCTTGGGGCAAAGAAGGATGACGCGCACACGGCCGCAACAAATGCAAACCTTATTAAGTACACGCTCTGTGTTTCAGCCGTCCTTGACTGGTGGGTAAACAATGTCTCAAGCCCCGCCTACACAACCGACGCTATGGCATTCTACAGAACGGACGCAAACGGTGGACCAGAGTTCTCCGCAGAGCTTCGTGAAGACCAGAACCAGGTTTTTGTTGACGCAATCAAGCGGGCGGTCGCACATAAATAATTACAGGGGCGGTCCCCTGTACGACCCCCTTAAATTAAGGGGAGCAGATTTTTTAACGTTAAAAAATCTGCCTACTCCGAAGCGAGG
>DGGQ01000141.1 GCA_002392275.1 Treponema sp. UBA3870 | reverse complement strand
GGAGATTTTGTTATGAAAAAAATTTTAGCTTTGGTCTTGGTGGCGGCTAGTGTGCTGGGGATGTGTTGGGGGCAGGAGGAGCCGGAATTTATCGGTAAATTGCAACAATATGTTAAAAGAGAATACAAGCAGGAAGAAGGTGAGCCGGAATGGATTTACTTTAGTGGTAGGTCTATGGGAAAAACGTCTGGGAAACATGGAGCCATAAAGTTTGCAGAAAATGAGGCTAGGGTTAAGCTTATAAGACATGTTTTTGAAGAAATATCAGGATATGAGAGAGATGAGTCGGAACTGGAACAGATGGAAGGCTCTTTGCATGATGCAGAGGGAAATGAGCTTGACCTTGATCCAGGAGCAATGGAAAAATTGCAAACTTATTGGGAAGGATGTTTTAGCGCAAAAGCTTTTCCTGCATGGGAAATTCTTGAGGAGCCTGTGTGGCTTGAGGAACAGCCTAACGGGAAAAAATATTGGCAGTGTGCTGTGCTTATAAGGGCTCCTAAATCGGAAGTTGCTGCAGCATTAATGAAAGTTGATACTGCCAAAGCTATGGATATGGCGTTGGACATGCTGGAACGTAAAGATAAAATATCTGTCTCCAACGATGCAAGGAATAGAATGGAAGAATTTGCAGAAGTTGCTAAAAAAGAGATTGCTAAAAAAGTTGAGAAAGCCGATGCTGCACTAGAAGAATAGGCTAGAATAGATAAAGAAACTTACTGGGGAGCTTTGTTGTTGTGGTAAATCTGTTTGCTTGGCAACAAAAGTTTCTTGGTAAGTCGGTTTGTTTAGGAGCCGTTTTTATGAAAAAAATTATTGTATTTTTTTTTATTTGCTTTATTACTCTGGGTATAAGTATTGCGGATGAACCAGAATGGTGGCGTAGGTTGGGGCCATATGTTAAAAAAAATTTTTCTGAACAAAGCAATGATTATGAATTTGTTGTAGGAATATCATACGATGACTGTGTTGGTGGTGTTCGATTGTCACGGGAGAATGCAGAGAAAAATGTTGTGAGAAAAGAAAAAATGCATTTTGGAGAATGCTATTTGGAAAAATACATAAATCTTTGGAGTGCTAATGGTATCTTGTGGGATTATTTTGGGACTGATGATTTGATTGATGAAGATGAAAATGCTGCTTTGTTTGTATTGGATGAAATGGCAGATTTGGTAATGAGCTTTTCTGATTTTGAATTTCTAGAATACGCTTATGAGAAAGACAGAAATCCAAAGGGGAAAAATATATGCACTTGTTTTGTTTTAGCACGCATTCCACGGTATATTTATGACCGTGGATGGCTATTTGAGGAAGCAAGAAAAAAATATATGGAGTTTTTCGGAGAAAATTTATCTGCTCGTGCAGCGTATATAGTGAGAAATTTGTTGGAGAAAGTTGAATCTGAATAGGGGGCAGTATGAGAAAATTAATTTTTTGGCTTATTAGTTTTGTGGTTGTTTTTTCAGTAATGTTTTCTTGTTGCAAAACTACAGACAAGGGAAAAGATAATCCTAGCGTGGAAGAAAATATTGTTACGGAAATCACCGGTAAAAATAATAATGTACAGATAACATCGGAAAATCTAGAATCTCTTCCTTCCATAGATGAACAGAGTGTTTCTGGACGTATAAATATAATATATAAAGATATGATTCAAGATATGAAAAAAGAAACATCGTATGCAGCGTCATATACTGTGAAAAATACATCAAGTTTATCATTCCCTTGGATGGATTCTCTGATTGATGATGGGAAATATTTTTATGCAATTGGATGGTCAAAGTTGTGTGGAGGAAAGGATTCTGCCAGTAACTTTGCGGAGACAAATGCAGCGCAGAATCTAAAGAAAGCTGCGATTAAAGTAAGTGGTGATGAAAATGTGGATGTTCGATTATGGGAAGTTTTTGAAACTTGCTATAAGAAGGTTACAACCGATAAAGGACGCACCTATTATACGGCTACTGTTCTTATCGGCATAGATAGAAATTTAGTTGTTAAAAACTAGGAGGATTTTATGCTTAGAAAAGTTATTGTATTTGTGGTTATGTCGTTAGTTTCACTCTCTGTTTTTGCGACAGATAAAAGTTCCTTCTCTGAATATTCCAAGCATCGCATGAAGGGAGAAATTCCTCTCTACTTCTCCGATTCCCAGACCGCAAAGCCTGTCAAGGGACTTGAAATCCATCTGGAGAGTGAGGACAGCGATTTTGAGGAAACGGCAACCACCGACCGCAAGGGTTTTGCAACTTTTTCTGATTTGGACGATGGTGAGTATATTGTCACAATTAACAGTGATATCTATGTTGAGGAAGAATTCTATTTGGAAATTCTCGCAGGCATCCCTTTGACCTGGCGTTTTTCCGTAACAAAAGCTCCTGAGTCTGGTTCACTCCGTATTGTGCTTGACTGGGGTGAAAGTCCACGGGACCTTGATCTTCATCTGGAGCAGTCTGGCGGCTACCACATTTCGTACCGCGATTCAAGGACGGCTGCCGATGGTTCTGCGTGGCTTGATGTTGACTGCATCAGCGGCTATGGACCCGAGACAATCACAGTTGGAAAGTGGACTCGCGGAAAAGTCTACACGGTCTATGTTGTTGACTATACGGACAGGAGCAGAACATATTCCGATGCGCTCTCAAAAAGCGGGGCAACCGTTCGTGTCTATAATGAAAATGGTCTTGTAAAATCATTTTCCGTCCCAAGTGGAAATGGAAACCGCTGGGACATCTGCACAATAAAAAATGGAGAAGTCACTGACGCTGGGACAATATCGGAGTTGTACTAGGAGAAAAAATGAAAAAAATAAAAATTGTTTTGATTGCGGCCATGCTTGTGATGGGGCTTTCGTCGGCTGTGGGTGCTGAAGAAAAAAAGCCACTTTGCGAGGTCCAGTATGATGACAACGGAATTGGCATTGATACGAAATTTATGGAAGATGTTTGCAGTTGTCTTGAAACAGCTGCTGGCGACAAGAATATCCATAGAATCCGTAAGAATACAAATCTTGCAGGATTTGTTGCGTCTGCCGAAATGCGCGGGGAAGAATTTTTTTATGCAACAGAGAGCCCCGACTATCTTATTATTGCTTCGTTTTCCGAGGGCAATTCAGAGGGCGAATACAACCTTTATTGCACATTGAATAAAAACAATCAGAACAGAGAAATTGTTAGTAAAGCTGCTTCTGTAACAATAGGATTAAAAAAGTCTAAAAATGAATTGCAGGAAATCTGCAACAATATAATGAATGTGCTATATAAAACTCCAAATGCTGGAGGAATGTCGTTATACCTTTTCCGCATTGATAGTGAGGCGTGTCTTGAATGGACTGCGGCAAAAGACGGAGATGAGCTTGAGTATAAGGCTGTATACAGTAAAGATAGGGACGAAGTGACTGACGTGGAGCGGGCAAAAAAACTTGCATTAAAAAGTTCCGTGCCATGGAAATCAGAAAAAGAGGATCGCAGACAAAACTTTGATTCAAATGATTTGAAGCCGGATATGGATTATTATTTTACAGTTGTTGTCCGAAATAAATTGGGCTGTTACGCTGTGTCTCCGGTAAGGGGAAGCGCAAAACTTAATGTCACCATGCGCATGGGTGGAACTCTGACTCTGATTCCGCCAGACCATGATCCAGGAGAAAAACATGAGCTTAATATTGAATCAAATATTGAAAAACCTAAAATCGAAAAATCTTTTATGCTTTCGGATGGAACATGGCAAATCAATATGCACTATGATATGGAAGAGGTGAAAGATGACAGTGAAAAAATCAGCATTGATTCATCGGAAACTTCGGAACCTGTTGAAATAAAGTTTGAAACCGTTTCAGATTCATTCCTTAAAAAGAGGCTTGAGTTTGGTAGAAAAGCCACAAATTCTTCTACCCGTGAAACGGCATTCAAGGATGCTGCGAACGCGGAAAATAAAGAAATTGCCGGTGACGCGATGTATGAACTTGGATGCCTTTATGAGAAGGATGAAAATTATGACGAGGCAATCATATGGTACAAAAAGGGAGAAGAAAAAAAAGATGACGATTCAAAAACTGCCTTGATAAAACTTTATTATAACCGTGGACGTTTTTTTGAAGAAAATGAAGAATATTTTGCAGCCATGGAGTGGTACGAGAAAGGAAAGGAAAAGAAGAATGATGACTCAAAAAAAGCTCTAGCCGAACTTTACTATAAACTAGGGCGGAAAAGTGAAGAAGAAAAGAATATAAAAGATGCCATTGATTATTATGACCGGGGCATACGGGAAAAACATGGACCTTCAAAACTTGCCCGCGCAAAGATTTATGAAAAGGATTTGGAGAAGTATAGAAAAAACAATAAAGACCAGCAATTTGAAATGGCCGAACTTGAAAATGCTTTAAAGGACTGTAACGCGGCATTGGAACTTTTGGATGATTTCTTGAAAGAATCCAATGAGGACGTTTTCAATAACTTGTCAACTATAAAGACAGATATCGAAAAGAGAAAAGAAGTCCTTGATAAGGCAGAGAAAGTTCGTCAAAAAAATCAAAAATGGCAAGAGTCAATGTATGACGTGTTTAAGACAAAACGAAACCGCTCCGCATGGTATATTGGTGCGAATGTAAGGTACTCACCAATCTACAGGTCCTTCCCGGTGTCCTCCGAATTTGAAAATTTGCCATGGGTCTGGAGTGTTACGCTTGGATCCACGTATGGATTTTTTCCATGGATGTTTGCAGGCCTGGAGTGTGACTTTGGTTCATGGTGGAAACCTCATAGCGGAAGGCCAACATTTACATTGGCTCCAATGATTTCAGTCGGACTCAACACGGACTTCTTTGGTAATGACTGGCTGAACTATTATCTGGTTTTTGGTGGCGGTGTGTTCATTCCTTGGAACGAGACTGCCGTTGGTACTCCGCATCCAAAATTCCGTGCGGGTATTGGTGTGGATTTTTATCCCGGCGGAAAAAATAATACAGGAGATTTCTTTTTCAATATTGAATACACGGCGGATTACACCATGGGAATGGGATTTGAGGACAGGATAAAGATAGGAATCGGATGGTATCTTGATAAGCCCGGAAGCTGGCGGCAGGGAATTGTTCCTTCTTACAGGGGTGCAAAGAAAGCGAAAACTGTTGAACAGTAAAATAAAGAATAGCCAAATTATAAGTCGCTTTTTTATGGAGGTTTGTTTTGACGAAAATAAAATATTTGCTTTTGCTTGGGATTTTGATTTTTTCTCTGTCAGGGTGTGCTATGATTTCTGAAGTCTTTCAAGACTCCTGGGAACGCGACAATCCAAGTATATTCTGGAGTACAGTTCCTAAACCAACTGAGTTTGGGAATCATATAATTCCTTATAATAGCAACGGTGGTTTTAGGGAGATTGCAATTTCCATAACCAGAGGGAACCCCTACTGCCGTGTTTCTCTTTATCGAAAAGAAAAGGATGGTGGAGATGAAATTAGAATTGTCGAAAATGGAGATGTCGTCTATATCAACAATCCGGCGGGAGATTATATACGAGACTCGAATGCGGAGATAGGGAAAACATATATCTACACCGCCTCATGTACAATTCCGACAAACGGACAGTCGGCTCATCCAACGCGAGAGGGGCCACGTTCCGACCCCATAGAAATCACAATCCAGTAGGGGGTGAAAATGTTTTCAAGAAAATCTTTTTTTGCTTTGTTGATTTTGTTTTTTACTCCCGCAATTTTTTTCGCGCAGGAATCAACAATCAGCGAGGCGGTGGCCAGATGGTATGAGTCTCACGATAAAATACCGCATGATGTTCCGGACTATATATTTTTTGCAGGGGTAGCCTCAAATCGAAATACACGGGAAGAGGCAATAAGTTTTGCAAAAAAAGATGTGGAGATAACTTTTGCTAAATTCATACACAGCGAAGCAAGTGGTTCAACCGAGTTTGAGGAGCTTCTTGAAGAAAGCGATGATTTTGCTGCGGAGCTTGAGTCATGGGCAACGATGCATTCAAAATCAATAGAACGTTTTTTTGGCGATACAAGTGGAATACAATTTAGTGCGCCATGGACATATCAGACTGAAGATAAATCATGGGAATGTGATTTGCTTGGATGGATGAGTCTGGAGGATATCGAAAAAAGCCGCAGAGAAATTGTAGATGAGGATTCGGCCCGCAGTGTCTACAATTATTTTGAACGAGCTTCGGCTATGTGGGGTTTTGAAGAAATCAATCCAGAAGAGGAATCTTATTTGCGATGGGTTAAAAACAAATGTGTGCGCATAGTTATTCCAGATGATGCAGACGATGGATGGGCGGATGCCCTTGAGGTGTTTGTAGGAAAAATGTTTCGCAATCCGCTGTATATGTTCTGTTCTTTTGAAGATGAAAATCATCTTGTAATTTATGACAGGGGTGCGTATCTAAAAAATCTTATGGACAATGAGTTTGGTAAACAGCTTGGCGTGAAGTTTCATCAGAATGGAAATACTCTGTCATTTGATTCTGGATGCAGTTTGGATGAATTCAAAAATTCTATTTCCTCACTGAAAAATGGAGGAGACATTGATGTTTTTCTTTGTGAATCATTGCCACGCGAGATGAATGTCAATGGATTTGATTCTGTCGGTTCTGTAAAACTTTTTCGAACTTTAGCGGAGAAATCAGGTTTTTCGGTTAAAACAAAGAGAGATAGATTTGACAGTATAGATGATGCGGTTTCATTTTCACAAAAAAATCAAAGCAATTCCAGATATATTGTTTTCATAGAACTGAGTGCTGCTTACAAAAAAGGTGTCAGATCTTTGCCTGCACAGATTTCCGTGTCGCTATCGGTAAGGTGCTACGATTTGTTCCTCAAAAAAACTTGCGGGATTATAACTATGGAACCTGTGATAAAAAATCTTCGCTCGGGGGAAAATGTTTCCGACAAAATTCAAAACGAGGCAATAACGCTTACGCAGGATTTATTCAGAAAAGCCGAGCCCAGACTGAACGCCTTGTTCTCCATTCTGTAATTCACCAAACCGCACCCATTATGGATGCGGATTTTTTTTTCACTCCCCGTATTCCCCGAATTCGCAGCCTATGTTTTCGGCATGGATTTTATCTAGCAGCTTTCCGTGGTGATAGAGTTCTACCGTTCCGATTCCATTGCCTCCGTTCCACAATCTGTTGTGACGTTTTTTTCCGTCGGGGGATTCGTAGTTCACAAGGAGCATGTCGCTTTTTTTGCACCGCACGTCCGTGACCATTTTATTTGCCCAAGTCCTCTGCTCCACGTGCCAGATGATTTCTTCGTCCGTTTCCTTGCAGTCGAATTTTGTTTTGCAGCCCGTCCAGAATTTTGAAAAATTGAATTCGTATGCTTTCCCTTCATACCAGAATGCGGAAAGAAGTTTTCTTGGAAGCGGGATGAATCCAACCTTTGGTCGTCCACCGCCAATGTCGAAAACGGAATCGCGGAGTTTTTTCCCGGTAATTTCGCTTGTGAGATTGTTTGATGAAAGCCAAATCCATGGGGACGTAAAATTTTTACCCCAGTTTTTGTCCGCGTAGCCATAAGAGTCATCTGGAGAAACGTTGTATTTTACCCCGTTCCAAATCACTTCACCGGAGAACGCACTTTTCATTCCTTCCGCATGCCAGAACATTTCAAAAAGCTGCATCTTTCTGAAAAGACTTCCGGCTCCATAACCGACGTTGAAGGCGACCTGCTTTTCTATTTTCAGATTGAAAACCATTTCACCGCTCTGGCACATGTATTCAGGGTGTTTTTCCGCATCTTCTTTTGAAACGCACACTTTTCCGCGGATTTCATTTTCAGTGATGTAGCAGTCGTCCGCATAAATCTCAAAAGGAGTTCCGAACGAAACCTTGCATTCTTTCCATCCAAAAAATCTGTGGAGCTGGGCGGCATCCTTTCCCCATGCCCCTGCTTTTACCATGAGATATGAAGGTCTTTTTCCAGATTTCTTGTTCTCTTCAAGCTGACCAAAAACAGGCTTTTCTTCCCCAAGCTTTGGATTGCATAAAAAGAATTCAATGAAAAATGACTTTTCTTCACCTGTCTGCGCGTTGTGTCCGGTAAATGAGTGCCACCACCAGTCGTATCCCTTTTTTGCCTGTCCCCCGAAAAGCTGGCAGGCATTTCTTTTTATATCATGTGAATTGAACATTTTAAGCCCCTTGCGTGAATTCAATGGTTAATCTTTGAAAAAACAGAGTTTAATTATTATATCACACATAAACGAATCTTGTTAGATTATAAAAAATTTGATATTTTAAGAAAAGGTGGATTATGAAAAAATATTATCTTTTTGTCACGGTGTTTTTTTTATTGTTTGTTCCGGCTCTTTTTGCTGATGAAACTGAAAGCAATCAGGTTGTAGAAAAAATAAACCAGAAACTGGTGTACGTGCCCGGCGGAAATTTTTTCATGGGAAGTGAAAATCAGGAAGAAAATGAAAGCCCCGTCCACAATGTTTCGCTGGATTCTTTTTCGATTCTAAAAACGGAAATCACTCAGGAAGAATATTTTGCCGTAACAGGAGAAAATTTTTCATATCATAAAAATCCGCAGCATCCGGTTGAAGAAGTTTCATGGTATGATGCGGTGGTGTTCTGCAACAAGCTCAGCATTCTTTCCGGGCTTGAACCTGCATATAGTCTTGACGGAGAAACCAATCCTGATTTGTGGGGTAAGGTTCCGCGTCTGGATGCTTCAAAAGATGAATTCGATTTGTGGAATAAAATAGAATGGAACCGAAGCTCAAACGGTTATCGTCTGCCTACCGAAGCCGAGTGGGAATATGCTGCCCGCGGTGCATTGCTTGATGGAGGCTTTGCATACAGCGGTTTTGAAAATCTTGATGACGCAGGCTGGTGGAAGGATAATTCCGCTCAAAAAACGCATGAGTGCGCGTCTTTGCAACCTAACGAAACGGGACTTTATGACATGAGCGGAAATGTCTGGGAATGGTGCTGGGACTGGTAT
>DGGQ01000216.1:3100-5425 GCA_002392275.1 Treponema sp. UBA3870 | reverse complement strand
TCACGGCGCTGAACATCCTCGTCCATGGTCCCAAAAACATTTCCCACGGAGCCTTCGCAAATTGAACGGAAAGTGCTGACCTCAAAAATCTTCTGCCCAAAAATGACATGGACAAGACGGAATCTTCTTCCGATTATGCGTGAGTTATGGAAAATCCTTTTTACACGGCTCGGGGTCGCGTCTGTAACTATGTCAAAATCCTTGGGTGTGCGACCGACTATCAAATCCCGGACCGCACCGCCAACAAGGTAGGCATCAAAACCGGTCTCGCGGAGCCGCCTTATGACGTAAATGGCATCCCCGTCAATCCTGTCGAGAGAAATATTGTGTTCCTTTTTTGTGTAGATGACAGCTTTCTGTACAGGCCTACCCTTGCTGTCTGTAGAATAACGTATTAGCACAGTGCAGGTATTCTAATGTTCAAACAAAGGCTAGTCAAGAGCACACGAAATTCCTTCACCGGTAAGTCATCCGATAATTTTTTTTGTCCAGGCAAGAATGTCGCGCTCAACTTCCTCGTGGTTGGTTTCGTTCAGAAGCTCATGCCGGGCCCCCTCGTACAGTTTGATTTCCACATCGCCCATTCCGTTTTTGACATAGATTTCTTTCAGAGCGACAACCGTTTTTGAATAGCCGCCCACGGGATCCCCGGTTCCATCAATAAAAAGTACCGGAAGTTTTTTCGGGATGGATGCCATCATGGATTTTTTATGCACAAGACCAAGCCCCCTGAAAAGCTCCCGGTAGAACTCGCCGGTACAGACGAATCCGCACCAAGGATGGGCTATGTATGCGTCAACCTGTTTTTCGTCCCTTGAAAGCCAGTCGAAATCTGTCCGGGGGTTTTTGATTTTCGAGTTGTACGGCTTGAACGAAAGTTTGTCAATCAGCGGGGACTTTTTCTTTTTTCCCCCGAACGCGCACACCAAAGCTCCGACTGTCTTGGCAAAGGCTATAGTCAGAGGTCTTGGTCCGGCAGTTCCGCATAGCACGCATCCATCAAGAAGGTCGCCGTATTTTTCAATCACACACTGGGAGACAAAGGAACCGAAGCTGTGGCCGAAAAGAACGACCTTTTTTCCGGGGAAATTCTTTTTCGCCATCAGAATCTCCTCGTGGATATCCTCAACCACACGCAGGAATCCATTTTTGTCGGAAAGGTAGCCGAATTTTCCGCTCCCCTCTTTTTCCGCAAGGTCGGCAGTCTCGCCATGTCCCCTGTGATCCTCGGCAAAAAGCGCAATCCCCTGTGCGGTAAGAACGGACGCGAATCTTTCATAACGAGCGGCATACTCAGCCATTCCGTGACTCAAAACCATGACCAGCCCAACACTGTCAATTGAATCTGGAATCCAGCTGTGCATGACGTTTTTGTTTCCGTCGCCCATGGTGATGACTTTCTTTTCGTAGACCATAAAAATCCTCCGTACCGACATTTTGATTCTCATCTGTTTGAAAAATCGTCGGTTCTCTGTTATAATTAAAAAATGCCAAGCGAAACTATTATAACAGAAAAAATGGTTTATGGGGGAGACTGCATCGCAAAAATCGATGGAAAAACTGTCTTCGTTCCCTACGCCATTCCCGGTGAAAAACTTGAGGTCGAAATCGAAAAGGAAAACCGCGACTATTCGGTTGCAAAGATTGTTAACATCCTGGAGCCATCCCCAAAACGTGTGGAGCCATTCTGCAAATACTACGGTGTCTGCGGCGGGTGCAACATGCAGCACATCTCGGACGACTACCAGAAGGAGCTTAGAAAATCAATACTGGAGGACGCTTTTATCCGCGAGGAAGTTGATTTTCCGGAAGTGAAAGTCATATCGGCATCCCCGACTGCTTACAGGACAAGATTCCAGTTCCACGACGGCGGCATGATGCAGAAACTCTCAAACAGCATTGTTCCTATCGAGAACTGTCCATGTGCCTCCAAGGAAATCAACAAATATCTTTCAGAGATACCATTCGAGCAGAGACCCAGGGGCAGAATCCATGTGTTCGGCTCGGAAAAGATTGTCTCAATCCCTGACGATTATGACAAAATAATAGTCGCCGACGATTCGCTTGCGCAAAAACGTATTTTCGAAAAAAAATCCAGACCGCAGGCGGGAAAGAGAGTCAATGGAAAAAAGATTAAGCAAATCCGCCCCAGATTTGAGGGTACGGTTTCCGTTCCGGTGAATGCCTGTACTGTCCGGCTATGCGGCAAGGATATTGCGTTTGACGTGCAGGGATTTTTCCAGTCCAACCTTGATGTTCTGGAGGAGACCATTCCCAAAATAACGGAAGGCCTTGGCGGAAAGAACGTGCTTGACATGTACGCGG
>DGGQ01000216.1:0-3049 GCA_002392275.1 Treponema sp. UBA3870 | reverse complement strand
CGGTGCGGAACTTTCTCGGTGTTTCTGGCGGACCTTTTTGAGAATGTCGTTCTGGTGGAGCACAACAGGGACGCGCTTGTCTTTGCGGAACAGAATCTTGCGGGAAAAAAGCACGAAAGCTTTGGACTTAGCGGAGAGACCTGGACAAAATACCATGCGCAGACTTTTGTCGAACGGAATGGAGCTTTTGATGCGGTAGTGGTCGATCCTCCAAGAAGCGGCATGGAAAAATCTGTGCGCAAGTGGCTTTCGGAATCAGGGATTCCAAGCATAAGGAGTCTCTCATGCGACATCGCCACGCAGGCAAGGGACGTAAAATTTTTGGTCCGGAACGGAGGATACAAGCTGAAGGAACTGTATCTTCTTGATTTCTACCCGCAGACCGGACACATTGAAAGTCTTGCCGTTCTGGAAAAATAGGACGAGGGAAAGTGCTATATTATTGAAGAAAACTGAGGAAAATCTATAGGCAATCTCCAAAAACAGAAATTTTTAGGGACTCCCTATATTTTTTTTGAAAAAAACTGGACTTTCCAAGGTTTTTGATAGACAATGTAGTTAAAATTAAGGTTTTCCACTTCTTTTTTATTTGAAAACATTGTATAATTTTCAAGTAAATGGGAAAAAATTGGAGGATTTATGAAAATTAATAAATGGATAGTCTCCGGCGCACTCTCAATCGCAGTCATCGCGGCAGCAACGGCGGTGAGTGTAAATATCGATGAAATCCGAAGCACCAGCGGCGAAGTAATCACTTTCGACAACTACGCAGGTCCGCACGCCCTGATTGAAACAGCCGACGCAATCACGGAAATTGGTCGCAACCTTGGACGGCAGGTCGCAAGGAATGCAAACGAGACAGCGACTTATGGACGTGGAGCAAAGTACAGCGTAATACATGTGGTGGACCCATCCACTACACAGAAGCTCGATGCCGACATTTTGATTCTGAACAGCACGGCCGCTGTTGACCATATCAAGAACCTTCGCCGCATTTTGACCGGCTACCTCACATCGGCTTATGGATATGATGCAGCCGACGCTTCAACAATCGCAACATTTGTCACAGTGTACAACGCAGTCTACCGCCAGAATCTGGACGTGTTCAAGGCAAAATACAAGGATGCCGTCACAAGGAACCTGACCGAATCACAGTGCGGACTCAGCACAAAATGGAGCGAGTGGCCGGGAAACACACAGATTGTCATTCCGCTTTACGATGTGAACGGCGGACTCTCAACTGTTGACACATCGGTAATCAGCGACAGTAATGTAATCAACTCAATGCGCGAGGAAGACAACCGTGGCGTTGATGAACGCCAGAACATGGTTGACATAAAGGAGCGCGAGGCAAACAACTTTGCGGACAAGGCTCAGAAGGCGGCATCCGATGCGGCGGAACTGAACAGGCAGCTCGAACAGCAGAAGGCAACATCGGACAAGGCGGCAGACGACGCAAAGAAGGCACAGCAGACCGCACAGCAGGCAAAGGCAGCCTCCGATGCTAATCCTGACAACAAGGAACTCAAGCAGAGGGCCGAAATAACACAGGCGGCGGCGGACCAGGCCCAGAAAAAGGCTGACGATGAAAAGCAGAAGACCGACCAGCAGAAACAGGCCGCAAAGGAAGCTGAAACCCAGGCTGCAAAAGCCCAGAGCACTTCCGACAAAAAGCTGTCAGAGGCAAAGAAGGAGCGCACCGAGATTGCAAAGGACCAGCAGAAGACTCTTGTGCAGGCTCTCGCCGACGGAACCAACAGAAATGCGGTTGTCGGTCTGAAAATTGTTGATTCATCAAAACTTTTGACCGGTCTTGTAAAAATCGACTCAACAACAGGAGAAATTCTTGAGGAATCTCCTGTCGCAGTCATCCGTGGAAGAACAATTATTCCTGTTACCGAAGCAAGCAACGATGCAAGCGAAGATTCCGCACAGGTAGTATCCTATATGGCAATCTGCGGCGACAGCAACTCGACAAACAGGGCCGTGAAGCTCTGCCTGCTTGATGCACAGACCCTTGAGCTACAGTACGAGGGGAGCGAGATTGTCGCGGAGGATTCTGTCCTTGTCAAAAACGGAGACGACTACTACTGTGTAATCCAGAACGGAAGCGGATGGTCTATTGCAAAGTACGACAGCGCGCTGAATCTTGTCCAGAAGAGCACAGTGCCAGTCCGTCCCGACACCCCAATCACTGTCACCGAGAAGGGCATCATAGCGACAACGGCATCTGACCAGGTGGTTCTCCTCAACACGAAGGACCTTTCTTCAATCACGCCAATAAAATAATCAAGATTTTGGCGCAAAACGGATGAGCGTATGCGGTCTATCGGAGAACTTCTCACGGACCAATTCCGCCATCCGTTTTTCTTTTAAAGCCACTCATTGACAAAGACGCATTTTTTTTTTAGATTTTTAATAATATGAAACGAGTAAAAATTTGGCCATTTATATTTTTCCCCCTGCTGCTTTGTATTGCGGCAATGCTTGGTGCTGCACTTGGCAAGGGTCTGGCCGTAACAAAAAATACAATAGACGTAGAAAATTTTACAGAATTTGAGACTGACAAGCCGACGAGGATTCTTGATGTAAACGGTGAGCTTATCACCGAGTTCTCCAGCAACGAAAAAAGGGAGTTCATTGCTTTCCAAGACCTTCCGCAGCAGGTCATAGACGCACTTCTGACTCGTGAGGACAAAATCTTCTACGACCACCCAGGATTCAGCATGAAGGCTCTTTTCCGCGCTGTAATCGGTGTTTTGACGCACAACAGCCTTGGTGGTGGTTCTACCCTTTCACAGCAGATTGCAGGAACACTTTACTGCGACAGAACCGACATGACCATAAACAGAAAGCTGAAGGAGCTTTGGTGGGCCATCCAGATGGAGCGGCGTTATTCAAAGGACGAAATTCTTGAGCTTTATTTGAACAGAATCTACTTTGGTGGCGGAACTACGGGTGTAAACGCTGCCTGCAAATATTATTTTGGACACGATGCGACCGACATAAATCCGGCAGAGGCTGCAATCCTTGTAATCCAGCTTTCAAA
>DGGQ01000208.1:793-3456 GCA_002392275.1 Treponema sp. UBA3870 | reverse complement strand
TATGTATGAGTTTACGGGGTCGGTTCATGGACTAAAACAGAAACTGCCATCCCGGATTGCGGCGGAAAATCTTTTGCAGAAAATCCAGCTTTGTCCGGGACGGCTTTTTAGAAAAACTTATTTTGTAGCCAAAATTGCAATAGTCGCAAACTTTGTTTGCTCTTGCATTTCTATTTTGTAGCCAAAATAGCTATTCCCGGGAGGGTCTTTCCCTCAAGATACTCAAGGGATGCTCCGCCGCCTGTTGAGACGTGGCTCATCTTGTCAGCGAGGTTGAACTTGTTGACGGCTGCGACTGAATCACCGCCACCGACAACTGTCATGGCTCCGTTTGATGTGGCCTCGGCAACCAGCTTTGCGACTGTCTCGGTTCCCTTTGCGAAAGCGTCGAACTCAAAGACTCCGACAGGTCCGTTCCAGACGATGGACTTTGCCGTTGAGATTACCTTCTTGTACTCCTCGACTGTCTTCGGTCCCACGTCCATGGCCATGAGTGTGTCCGGGATGTCGATTGAATCAACTGCCTCCGGCTTTGCGTCCGGGCTGAACTCCGTTGCTCCAACATGATCGACAGGAAGAAGAATCTTGACTCCCTTTGCCTCAGCATCGGCAAGAAGCTTTTTGGCTGTGTCGATAAAATCATCCTCAACGAGAGACTTTCCTACGCTGTGTCCCTGTGCCTTGAGGAATGTGTATGCCATGCCGCCGCCGATAACGAGTGCTGATGCGTTCTTCAAAAGGCTCTCCAGAACCGTAATCTTTGAGGAAACCTTTGCTCCACCGATGATTGCGACCTGTGGCTTCGGGGGATTGTTCACCATCTTTCCGAGGAAGTTGTCCTCCTTTTCCATGAGGAATCCTCCGACCGGCTTCTCGTTCATAAACTTTGCGATTGTGGCTGTTGATGCCTGGTCGCGGTGTGCTGTTCCGAATGCGTCGTTAACGAAGATGTCTCCGTAAGTTGCAAGCTCCTTTGCCATTCCCTCACGCTCGGCTGCGTCCTTTGATGTTTCCTCTGCATGGAAGCGGACGTTCTCAAGCATTGCGACTCCACCTTCCGGAAGCGCGTCGATGGCTGCCTTCTGTCCAAGTGCATCCGGGAGGAACTTTACATCCTTTCCGAGCTTTGAGGCGAAATATTCGACCACAGGCTTCATGCGGTTCTTTCCGTTGATGAATTTCTCAGAATCAGCCTCTGTCCATGATTTTCCTGCCTTCTCTGCCTTTTCCTTGGCCTTTTTGACATCCTTTTTTGGATCTCCGAGGTGGCTCATCAGCACGAGGCTCCTTGGTCCCTGCTCAAGAATGTACTTGATTGTAGGAAGAGCCGCCATGATGCGTGTATCGTCCTGAACGACACCGTCCTTCATCGGAACATTGAAATCAACGCGCATGATGATGCGTTTTCCCTTCAAGTCAACGTCTTTGACTGTTTTAATCATAATAATCCTCCGTTTAGATTCAAGGCATCCCCAAAATCAGCAGATTCAGGAAAAGCCGATGTTTAAAACATGATAATTAAGTATACAATTAAAAATCTGAAGTTTCAATGACCGGACGGCAATGGCGGGTGATTTTATTCGTGCGGCTCACAGCTGGCAAGTTCCATAACTTTTTCCAGCGGAAGACCTGTGCAGCGGGCAATGATTTCCGGACTGATATTTTCTTTCAAAAGATTCTCCGCGGCTTCAAGTTTTGCATCGAGCTTTCCTTCTTCAAATGCAATGTCTTTTTCTACATCAATAGTCTGCTGCCAAGTCATGTACTGTTTCCTCCAAGCCATGTTTTGTTTGGCGAAGTTCACTTTTTCTTCTATTGATTTTGTAAGCTTGCTTTCCGCACTAAGGCCGGCAAGAAATTTGAAAAAGGCTTTCTCTTCGTCGGTTTTCATTTTAGCATATTCGCCTGCATTGAAAAAGAGTTTGTAGGCCCCGTCGTTCAGTTTTATTTCTGCATCATCACGGCAGGTGTTTTCAAAAAAACAGACCGGAAGATTTGTCTTGAACGGTGGTTTCAGGCACAGGAAAACCACATAAGAATCTTTCAGGCTGCTGTATTTTTCACCGCCGGAAAGGTTGTCCATGTCGATTACACTCTGGTAGTATCTTGCCCGCTTAGGGAGATTTTTATCTGATGTAGTTTGAATCTCGATGTCAAAAACATGCCCGCTGTCGCTTGTGTAGACATCAAAACGGACGGTTTTTGAGTCTAGGGTTTCCATCATTGTGCGTTCTGCCTGCGGCTTTTTCAATTTCTGGATTTTTATGTGGAGCAGCATCTCCAGAATCTGTCGGCAGAGTTCCGGCTCGCTTTCCATAATCTTGCAGAAAAGGAAATTGTTTGCGAACGTAAGTTCTTCCCATGTCGGTGACTTTTTTATCTCTGTCATTTTTTCCTCCATAAAAATAAAAATGAGAGCGTTATTCTGAGCTTTTTAGCCTTCGGCGGCTACGCAAAGAATCTCTTGTAAAAAGGGATGCCGAATCGAGTTCGGCATGACGGGGGTTTTCACATATATAATATTCCCCGAAATTCAAAATCCGCAGCAAATTTGCAAAAGGAACTTGAAAATTTCATCTTTTTAGGTTAAATTAAGGGTATGCTATTGACAAACAAAACCGTCTGTGCGATATGCACACAGCTACACAGCTACACAGCTACAC
>DGGQ01000208.1:0-671 GCA_002392275.1 Treponema sp. UBA3870 | reverse complement strand
TACACAGCTACACAGCTACACAGCTTAAGCGATAATATTTTCTCTTACATAAGCATATCTCATTTTAAAGGACGTGGATTCCGGTGAACGGAATTTGCGTTCTTTTTTTATATAAAAATCCAAGGAGGATAAAATGAAAAGATTAAAACTGTTTGCTTTCGGTTCAGTTCTGGCACTTGCTTTGGCCTTTACCGGATGCAAGACCGAGGTCTCAAACTCGGGACCCGCCGCACCTACATTCACAGGGACAGCATACACGGCACTTCCCGCAGGAACCGACGGCACGGCTGGGCCTGAAGGAAACTACGTCCATTTTGGGGACTGGCCGCAGACAATAAAAGCGGATTCCGTTACGGTTGACGAAAGCCAGAGCGTGACAATGGGAGCCAACACCTACTACAAGGGAAGCGACGGTGCATGGTACGCGAAATGTACCGAGAAAGCAAACGGAAGCGGCTATAAGTACAGTGATGGTACTGACGTTGCACAGGCAAGTGCGAACAGTACGAAATACTTCAAGGTGGAGCCAATCAAGTGGAGAGTTCTTACGAATGACTATAATGGAAAGAAGCTCCTTCTTGCGGAAAATATTCTTGCTCTCCACAGGTATGCTGCAAGCTCAAACAATTACAAGGACTCAGAAATCCGTGAATGGCTGAACGGAACGTTCC
>DGGQ01000211.1 GCA_002392275.1 Treponema sp. UBA3870 | reverse complement strand
GGAATCCGCACACAGGCATTCGATCCCTCAAAACTGACCGACCCCAGCCTGATTATCTATGCCCCGGTCCGTGTCCTTGGGAACGATACTATTGTCACGAACGGCGACCAGACCGACACAATTTTTGACGGAATGAAGGATGGAAAAACTTTTGAGCAGTCGCTTCGCTCCAGATGCTTCGAGCCTGACGCACCGAACTTCACCCCAAGGATTTCTGCTGTCATGCATGTCGAGGGCGGAAAATATGATTTTTCAATGAGCATTTTGAAAAGCGACAACGGATGTGAAGAAAGCTGCAACCGTTTTACATTCGCCTATGAAAATCCGAAAGCGGGAGCAGGAAGATTCATCCACACCTACATGGGAAACGGTAATCCTCTTCCAAGCTACGAGGGCGAGCCGACCCTTGTTGACATTTCGAGCGACAGCATTGACGAGTTCACCGATTTGGTCTGGAAAAACTTGAACGAAGAAAACAAGGTTTCCCTTTTTGTCCGCTACATCGACATTGCGAGCGGAAAATACGAGACAAGGATTGTGAACAAAAACAAATGAGCTGATCCGTGCGTGGAATTGCATATCCTGTCTTTCTGCTTGAAGCTGCGTTGCCTGCAGGAAGTGAACAAGGGATATGTAATCCTGAAATGTCTTCTAGCGGTGGTATGCAAAACTATGCGTTTACAGAGATATTCTCTGCAAGTTTTTGAACTTTTTCTAATGGGAGATTTGTAGCCTGTGCGATTTGATCTACCGTGCCGAGTCTCATCCTCAAAAGGTTCTCAGCGTCTTCGATTGCCTTGTCGGCTTGACCTTCCAAATATCCATCCTCGCGGACATTTTTTTCATAAAGCTCTTGATTAAATTCTGTCAAAATCATACCGATTACCTCCTGTCGCAAGCTGGCGCTTGCTCTTGGAGTTTTTACTTGCTCGCGAAGGCTCGCATTTTTTGCAGGCAAAAAAACGTAAAAACTCCACGTCATGTGTTTTAAATAATCTGGATGCAAACTATGCGTTTACGGAAATATTTTCTGCAAGCTCCTGGACTTTTTCTAATGGAAGGCCGGTGCAGCGCGCAATCTTTTCCAGACTGTCTCCTTCCTTCAAAAGATTCTCAGCGGCTTCGATTGCCTTGTCGGCTTGACCTTCCTCAAACGCAAGTTCTTTTTCTTCATCAATAGTCTGCTGCCACGTCATATATTGTTTCCTCCAAACCATGTCTTTTTTGGCGAAGTTCACTTTTTCTTCTATTGATTTTGTAAGCTTGCTCTCGGCTTTCTGTCCTGCAAGGAATTTGAAAAAGCTTTTTTCTTCGTCTTCTTCCATTTTAGCATACTCGCCTGCATTGAAAAAGAGTTTAAAAGCCCTGTCGTCCAATTTTATGCTTGAATCATCCCGGCAGATGTTTTCAAAGAAATATACCGGACGTTTCTTTTTGAAAGGAGAATCCAGGCACAGAAAAATGACGTAGGAATCTTTCAGCCTGTTGTAGTTCTCACCTTGAGAAAGGTTGTCAAGGTCGATGACGCTCTGGTAGTACCTTGCACGTTTGGGAAGGTTCTTGTTGTTCGTGGTCTGTATTTCAATGTCAAAGACCCGTGTCTCGTCCTTTACATAAACGTCGAATCTTACGCTCTTTGAGCCCAGCTTTTCAAGCATTGTTCTTTCCGACTGCGGTTGCTCGAGGTGGTCGATCTTGATGTGCAGCAGCATCTCCAGAATCCTTCGGCACAGCTCGGGGTCGCGCTTTCCAAAATCTTGCAGAAAAGGAAATTGTTTGCGAATGTCAAATCTTCCCATGCGGGGAACTTTTTTATTTCGGACATTTTTGCCTCCATATATATAATATTCCCCGAAATTCAAAATCCGCAGCAAATCCGCAAAAAAAGTTGAAGACATTGATTTTTTAGATTAAAATCAAGACATGCTATTGACAAACAAAACCGTCTGTGCGATATGCACCCAGCTACCCAGCTACCCAGCTACCCAGCTACCCAGCTACCCAGCTACACAAAGCAATAATATTTTTTCTTATATAAATATTTCTCGAATTAAAGGACGCGGATTTCAGTGAACGGAATTTGCGTCCTTTTTTTATATAAAAATCCATGGAGGATATGATGAAAAAACTAAAATTTTTTGCCTTGCTTTCCACGCTTGCACTCGCGCTGGCCTTTACCGGATGCAAGACCGAGGTCTCACCTACGGAACTTCCGAATTACACGATTACAGTTTCGGACGGAATCGCAAACGGGACTGTGGCGGCGGACAAGACCACGGCAAAAAAGGGCGCGACCGTAACTTTAATCCCTATACCAGATATTAGTTATAGGTTCGATTCAATTTCCGTAAAGGATGCGTCCAATAACGACATTGCCACGACCGAAGTTGTGTCAGGAAGCGAGTACACATTTGTCATGCCTGAAAGCAACGTGACAGTAATCGTAAAATTTGATTATATATTCAATGAAACAATGACGGCTCTCCGTGCTGGAACTGACGGCACGGCTGACACAAGCGGAACCTACGTCCATTTCGGGGACTGGCCGCAGACAATCAAGGCTGATTTCGTCACTGTGGATGAAAGCCAGAGCGTGACAATGGGAGCCAACACCTACTACAAGGGAAGCGACGGTGCCTGGTACGCGAAATGTATCGAGAAAGCATTCGAAAGCGGCTACAAGTACAGTGATGGCACTGACGTTGCACAGGAGAGCGCGAACAGCACAAAATACTTCAAGGTGGAGCCAATCAAGTGGAGAGTTCTTACGAATGACTATAATGGAAAGAAGCTCCTTCTTGCGGAAAATATTCTTGCTCTCCACAGGTATGCTGCAAGCTCAAACAATTACAAGGACTCAGAAATCCGTGAATGGCTGAACGGAACGTTCCTTGGTGCGGCATTCACATCCACAGCGCAGAACCAGATTGCGACGACAAATGTTGACAACAGCGCAAGAAGCACGACCCCGACTTCAGATGGGAATGCAAATTGGTGGAGCGGCAGAAATAATGACTATGCCTGCGACAACACGAGCGACAAGATTTTCCTTCTGAGCGAGCAGGAGGTGACGAATAGTGACTACGGATTTGATGTTGCATTCAATGCGTTCGGAGCCGGAAATTCAAGAATCCGCATGCCGACGGACTGGTCGACGGCAAGCGGCGCATACCAGGATACAACCACAGGCTACGGCGTTTTTTGGTGGCTCCGCTCGCCTTACTATAGCGACAGTGACTACGCGTGCTTCGTGGAAGACAATGGCTATGCCGGTTGCGCCACCTCCGTGGACATCGATTGTGCCGGAGTCGTGCCCGCTTTGTCCATAAATTAGCGACATTTTACAGGACCTCTGAGACCAATGTTTCCGGGGTTCTGTTTGCATGAATTTTTCATTAGGGGAGGTTCAATAAATTTTGTCATCCCCGCATTTTTGAATCAACATGCAAACTGTCTACTCGCTTTCCTTCAGCATGTCCAGAACCTTCCTGAATGCGGAATCCTCCTTTTTCATTTCCTTGGAGCCGCGCGTTATGTTGCAGAGCGACATTCCATATTTCCGGGAGATTTCGCGCTGTGTCGTTCCTGCGTCAAGCTCCTTCACAAGATGCCAGCGGTTCGAGAAATCCTTCAGCTCTGCGGATGTGAAAAGGCATTTGAAAAAATCTTCTATAAAATTTGCGTCGTCTATGCGTGAGAGGATAGTGCAGATTTCTTTTATCGCATCCCTGTCCTGCTCGTTCTCCAGAGAGAAAGTGTTTTTGGTCCTCATGGCTTCTTCCGTTTTTTAATGATTCTATGTATGAATACAAAATAGCAGACAAAATTAAGGTTGTCAAATGGTTGTGGAATCAATGTTCTATGCCGATGTATTGTCTTTTGAGGTTTTTTGAGAAGATTTTCTATTGACCAAATGTATTGAAATCTGTTATTATTCCATACGCTTTCCGTTCGTATGTTCGGGGCGTTGGCTTGTAAGGAACCCGTTACTCCTTATGGCAATGTATTTTTTAACAAATTTAAGAGGTTTAAGATGTACGCAATTGTTGAGTATAAGGGCAATCAGTACAAGGCAGAAAAAGATGCCGTTCTCACTGTTGACAGAATTGACGAAGCCAAAGAAGCAAAGCCAGGCGACACCATCACACTTGACAAGGTTCTTCTGGTCAGCGACGGTGACAAGGTGACTGTTGGAACTCCTTATGTCCAGGGCGCAAAGGTAACAGTCGAGGTCGGAAAGACATTCAAGGATTCAAAGGTCCTCGTTCTGAAGTACAAGAGCAAGAAGGACTACCACCGTTTGATTGGACACCGCGAGCAGTACACCGACATTGTTGTTAAGGACATCGCAATCTAAGACGGTGACTGTCGGTCGATGACTTCGGTTCTTTTAATCCGTGGCGTGGACGGTTGTTTCAAAAGCTGTACCGCCGAGGGGCATGCTGGTTTTGCTGCCAGAGGAAAGGACATTGTTTGTGCCGCCGAGACGCTTCTACTCAGGACGGCAGTTCAGGTTCTGGAATCCATTGAGGGAATCGATTTGTCGGTAGATTCGTCCAGACGGGGCTTCCTTTCATTTTCGGTTAACAATCTAGATTCGGATGCTGTGGCCGGAAACGGAGCTTCGGTGGAAAGACTCAGGTGCGCCGCCGATTTCATAGGGACCGGGATTCAAAGCCTGTCCAGAGAATATCCGGATTTGGTGCGGCTGACTGAAAGGTTGGGGTAGCAATCTAACCATTATTTTTTATAAAATTAGACTGGATTTTCCAGCGGAGGATTAAAATGGGACGTAGTAAAGGCGGTAGCGGCGCAAAAAATGGACGCGATTCAAACCCGAAAAGCTTGGGTGTTAAAAGATATGGTGGAGAATTGGTAAAGGCCGGATCCATCATTGTCAGACAGCGCGGAACACGTATCCATCCGGGAGACAATGTGAAGAAGGGTGGAGACGACACACTGTATGCAGTCGAGGAAGGAAAGGTTGTCTTCGGTGAACGCAAGAACCGCAAGATTGTTTCCATCGAACCTGTTGCAGCGGAAGCCGCCCAGAACTAAGTTTTCATAATGTCCGCTCCGGGACAGATTTTCGGGGCGGTCAAGACTTTTGCTCTGTATGGCGTGATTTTTTCTACGCAGTTTTTGACTAGATGCCCGGCGTGTTTTCATGCTGGGTATTTTTTTAAGGAATGGCGGGGATTTTGTTCCCTAGGCTTTCCCAGGAAAAATTTATGATTCAGTTTGCAGACGAGGCTACCATAACGGTTGTCTCCGGTAAGGGCGGAAACGGTTGCATTTCATTCCGCCGTGAAAAATATATTCCCGACGGTGGACCAAATGGCGGCGACGGTGGTCGTGGCGGCGATGTC
>DGGQ01000010.1:32729-33045 GCA_002392275.1 Treponema sp. UBA3870 | reverse complement strand
CTGTTGAAATCACCGCACGCAAGGATTGCAGCATTGGATTTTTCGGCGAGCATTATTCTTTTGCAGAGAACACTTTCCTGCCACATTCTCCACAGCTCTGTCTCGTCTTCACCGCCGCTCATGCTTTTCCAGTGGTTTACAAAAAGTACAAGTTTTTTTTCGCCCTTGCAGACAGTCAGCTGCATCAGTGGACGCATCTTTGGCATGGAGCTTTCTGTCCTTACGTCGATTGAATGTAGCGTAAGATTTTCGAGCGGATATCTGGACAAAACACCGCAGCCTATTGAGCTTCCCTCATCCTTTGCGAAACATGCGT